>CAYPMY010000008.1:21196-34164 GCA_964412085.1 uncultured Paraprevotella sp.
GAACGGTTTGTAACGCCTTGCCATGCAACGTCTTGCAGTTCGCGAAATTTTCTCCTGAGATTGATTCCCCGTTCTGCGCCAAACGATTTTCCATTCTCCTGAGACTGATTTCCCGTCCTGCGCCAAACGATTTTCCGTTCTCCTGAGACTGATTTCCCGTCCTGCGCCAAACGATTCCGCGGCCTCCGCACGTCGCCCCGCCGCCCCCGTCTTGTCAACACAAGGCACCGTGCCGCGGCGTCCCGCGCCGTTCGCCCGCCGCAGGAAAAGCGCACTGCCGCAAGATTGTCCATGTCATAAGTGATTCTATCCATTTTACGGGCTCGGGGAAACGCCTTACTTTGCACCCGGAAAAAATTCCCTGAACATCCCTACGACCATGAATACGAAAACGAGCCTTTACCTGTTCCTGATCGCGCTGATTTCCGCCATGGGCGGATTCCTTTTCGGTTACGACTGGGTCGTGATCGGAGGCGCGAAGCCTTTCTACGAGCAATACTTCCGGATTGCCGACAGCCCCACGCTTCAAGGCTGGGCCATGAGCAGCGCGCTGATAGGATGCCTCGCCGGCGCGTCGGGCGCGGGCAAACTGAGCGACGAGCTGGGGCGCAAGCCCGTGCTGATGCTGGCCGCCGGGCTGTTCGTCTGTACGGCCGCGGGCACGGGCGCCGCCGGCTCCTTCGGGGTTTTCAATGCGTTCCGCCTCATCGGCGGGTTCGCCATCGGCATCGCCTCCAGCCTTTCTCCCATGTACATAGCGGAAATCGCCCCGGCCCGCCTGCGCGGGCGTTTCGTGTCCGTCAACCAGCTGACGGTGGTACTGGGCATCCTCGCCGCGCAAATCGTCAACTGGCGGATCGCCGAGCCCGTGCCCGACGGCGCCACGGCCGAGATGATACGCCTGTCGTGGAACGGGCAGACGGGATGGCGGTGGATGTTCTGGGCCATGGCCGCGCCCGCGACCCTCTTCTTCCTGTCCTGTTTCTTCTTGCCCGAAAGCCCGCGCTGGCTGGCCTCGACGGGGCACAAGGAGAAGGCTTTCGGAATCTTCAGGAGGATAGGCGGCGAGGCCCACGCCCGCGAGGAACTGGCGGCCATGGAAGCCGCTTCGGGAGGGAAGACGGCGGAAGGGGGATTCCGGCAGCTGTTCCGTCCCCCGATGCGCAAGATCCTGCTTGTCGGCGTGGTGATGGCCGTGTTGCAGCAGTGGTGCGGCATCAACGTCATCTTCAACTACGCCCAGGAGATCTTCATGGCAGCCGGCTACGGCGTGTCCGACGTGTTGATGAACATCGTGGTCACGGGAGCGACGAACGTGGCGTTCACCGTTCTGGCCATGTGCGTGGTCGACCGATGGGGGCGCAAGGCCCTGACACTCTTCGGCGCGTTCGGCCTGACACTGATTTACGCCTTCATGGGAGCGGCCTACCGGTTCCACGTCGGCGGCGTCATGCTTCTCGTCATCGTGGTGGCCGCCATCGCCTGCTACGCCATGACGCTGGCCACGACCATGTGGGTCGTCATTTCCGAAATATTCCCCAACCGCATACGGGGCGTCGCCATGTCGGCGTGCACCTTCGCGCTTTGGGCCGCCTGCTTCGTCCTGACGTACACTTTCCCGGCGCTGAACAGCGGGCTGGGCGCGGCACGGACGTTCTGGCTCTACGGCGTCATCTGCCTGTCGGGCGGCATCTTCGCATGGCTTCGCCTGCCCGAGACGAAAGGCAAGAGCCTGGAAGAAATCGAACAGGAACTCACCAAATAACTTCATGCTTCATGGAAAAAATCACATCCTATCTGACCCGGAGCACGGTGGACGCCTCCGAGGTGCGCGCATGGGAGGAGGACATCCCGCTCCCCACCTACGGGACCGGCAAGGAAGAAAAGAACCCGATATTCTTGGAGAAACGCGTCTACCAGGGCAGCAGCGGGGCTGTCTATCCTTATCCCGTCGTGGAGAAAATATCCGACGAGAAGAAAGACAGGCTCTACCATGCGCTCTTCCTCGAGAACGAATACATCAAGGTGATGATACTCCCGGAGCTGGGAGGACGCGTCCACATGGCCTACGACAAGGTGAAACGGCGCCACTTCGTGTACTACAACCAAGTGGTGAAGCCCGCTCTCGTCGGGCTGACCGGCCCGTGGATCTCGGGCGGCATAGAGTTCAACTGGCCGCAACACCACCGCCCGTCCACGTTCCTGCCCACGGACTTCTCCATCGAGGAGCATGACGACGGCAGCAAGACGGCATGGTGCAACGAAGTGGAACGCATGTCCCGCACCAAAGGGATGCAGGGCTTCACGCTCCGTCCGGGCAAGGCGTACATCGAGATAGACGCGAAGGTCTACAACCGCACGCCTTTCCCCCAGACGTTCCTGTGGTGGGCCAACCCGGCCGTGGCCGTCGGCGACCACTATCATTCGGTGTTCCCGCCCGATGTGAACGCCGTGTTCGACCACGGCAAGCGCGACGTGTCGTCGTTCCCCATAGCCACGGGCGTCTACTACAAGCAAGACTATTCCGCCGGCGTGGACATCTCGAAATACAAGAACATCCCCGTGCCGACCTCCTACATGGCCATCCGCTCGAAGTTCGACTTCGTGGGCGGATACGACGAGAGGGAGAAGGGCGGACTGCTCCACGTGGCCGACCATCACGTCTCGCCGGGAAAGAAGCAATGGACATGGGGCAACGGCGACTTCGGACGCGCCTGGGACCGCAACCTGACGGACGAGGACGGCCCGTACATCGAACTGATGACGGGAGTCTATACCGACAACCAGCCGGACTTCAGCTGGCTGCAGCCCTACGAGGAGAAGTCGTGGAAACAATACTTCATGCCCTACACCGAAGCGGGCTACGTGAAGAACGCCACCAAGGACGCGCTGCTGAACCTCGAAGTCAAGGAGGGGAAAGGCAGAGTCATACTCTATGCCACCGGGGCGGACAAGGACGTGCACGTCCTCGTCAAGGACATCGTGAACGGCATCGCCCTCATCGACAAAGTCGTTTCCGTATCCCCGGCCGAGCCTTTCCAGGCCGAATTCGCCGCGCCCGGGGCGAAAGAGGAAGACATCCGGGCGGAAATCCGCGACCGCGAAGGCCGTATCTTGGTAAGCTATCAGGCCGACAAGCCGGAAATCAAGCCCTTGCCGGATCCGGCCAAGGCGGCCGGAGACCCGGAGGACATCGCTTCCGTCGAACAGCTCTACCTCACGGGGCTCCACCTGGAACAGTACCGCCACGCCACCCGCAACCCGATGGACTACTATGAAGAAGCCCTGCGGCGCGAACCGGGCGACGTGCGTTGCAACAACGCCGCAGGCCTGCTCCTGATGCGCAAGGGACAATTCGCCAAGGCCGAAGGGCATTTCCGCAAAGCCGTGGGGACGCTGACGGAACGCAACCCGAACCCTTACGACGGCGAACCGTATTACAACATGGGCTGGAGCTGTCTGATGCAGGACAAGACGGACGAAGCATACGACGCCTTCTTCAAGTCGGCTTGGAACGCCGCCTGGCAGGATGCCGCATACTACAACTTGGCCGCCATTGACTGCCGCAGGGGCGACTTCGAAAAAGCTCTCGACCTGACAGACCGCTCGCTCGCGCGCAACTGGCACCACCACAAGGCACGCCAGCTGAAAGCCTCCATCCTGCGACACTTGGGACGCAAGGAAGAAGCCGCCGGGCTGATCGCGGAATCGCTTAAGGCTGACCGCTTCAACATGGGATGCCGCTTCGAGCAATATCTCCTCACGGGGGACAGGAACGCGCTGGAAGAGATGCGGAGGCTGATGCGGGGCTCGGCTGATTCCTACGTCGAGTACGCGCTGGACTTCGCGCAGGCAGGGCTCTACGACGAGGCCGTGGTGCTGTTGGAGGATCATGCCGCCACGCAAGACGCCACCTGCCCGATGGTGCATTACGCGCTGGGTTACTGCCACTCGCGCAACGGCGACAAGGGGAAGGCGCGCGAGTATTACGAGAAGGCCGAACGGGACGACCATTCCTACTGCTTCCCCAACCGCATCGAAGAAGTGCTGATCCTGCAGGACGCGATGAAAGAGAACCGCGGGGCATACTCCAAGGCGGCCTACGCCCTCGGCAACTTATGGTATGCCGCGCGCCAGTACGACAACGCCGTCGCGTGCTGGGAAAAATCGGCCTCCCTCGACCCTGCGTTCCCCACCGTATGGCGCAACCTCTCGCTGGCTTACTACAACAAGCGCAACGAACCGCAGAAGGCCGTGGAAACCTTGGAGAAGGCTTACGGCCTTGACGAAAGCGACGCTCGCGTGCTGATGGAGCTGGACCAGCTCTACAAACGGCTCGGCCGCCCGCAAGCCGAACGCCTCGCATTCCTCGAAGCCCATTCGGCCGAGACGGAAAGCCGCGACGACCTTTCCATAGAACGCATCACGCTCTACAACCAATTAGGACGCTACGAAGAGGCCCGTACACTGATTGCCGCCCGCAAGTTCCACCCGTGGGAAGGCGGTGAGGGGAAAATCACGGGGCAGTACACCATCTGCCATGTGGAACTGGCCAAGATCGCCCTGCGCGAACGCCGCTACGCCGATGCCTTGGCCTTGCTGCAGGCCACAGACCAATACCCGCACAATTTGGGAGAAGGCAAACTCGTCAATGCCGAAGAGAACGACATCTGGTACTACAAAGGACTGGCTTACCGCGGACTGGGAGACGAGGGGAACGCCGGCCTTTGGCTGCGCAAGGCCACCCAAGGCTCTCCAGAGCCGAGGCAGGCTTTCTTCTACAACGACGCGCAACCGGACAAGATTTTCTATCAAGGACTGGCCTGGCGCGCACTGGGCGAGGAAGGCAAGGCTCGCGGACGCTTCAACAAACTCGTCAGGCACGGCGAGAAGCACTTGTTCGACCATTGCCGCATCGACTACTTCGCCGTGTCGTTGCCCGACTTGGCCATCTGGGAGGACGATTTGGACAAGCGCAACGCCATCCACTGCAACTACGTGATGGGATTGGGCTATCTGGGATTGGGAGACCGCGCGCGCGCCATCGAGTTCTTGGACAAGGCACGCGCATTGGACATCAATCACCAAGGCGCACAAATCCATCGTGAATCATGCGGATAAGCACACGTGTCATCTGCAATACGCCGACGGGTGTCCCGGTCCGCAGCTTCCGGTTGACGAACTCGACCGGGGCCGCGGTCGAACTGGCCGACTGGGGAGCCCGTTGGCTTTCTGCCTTCGTGCCGGACAGGAACGGCGAACTGGCGGACGTACTTGTCGGCCCGGCCGACCTGCTGTCGGACGAGTTCTACATGGGAGCCACCGTGGGCCGCTTCGCCAACCGCATCGGTGGCGCGCGCTTCCGCATCGACGGGCAGACCTACGAGCTGGAAAAGAACGACGGGGAGAACACCAACCACGGCGGCTTCTCCGGCTTCGACCGCATGCCGTGGGACTGGGAAGCCTTGGACGACGGCATACGCTTCACGCGGCTTTCCCCCGACGGCGAAGGCGGCTATCCGGGCAACGTCCGCGTGGCGGTGGAGTACCGTTGGAACGATGTCAACGAACTGTCCATCCGTTACCTCGGCACGACCGACCGCGCCACCTACCTCAACCTGACGAACCATGCCTACTTCAACTTGGGCGGCAAAGGAGGGAAAATCACGGGACATGTACTGCGCATCCTTTCGCATACGATGCTGGACACAACCCCGCAGTTCATCCCCACCGGCCAGCGGGTGAGAGTGGACGGCACGCCTTTCGATTTCACTTCCGGCAAGCCCATAGGCCGAGACTTGTACGGCGGCCACGAGCAACTGGAACGGAACAAAGGATACAACCACTGCTACGTGCTGAAAACGCGGAAGTCTCCCGAGATGACGGAAGCCGCCCGGTTGTCCGACCCTGCCACGGGCCGCAGGCTGACGGTGGAAACCGACCTGCCCTCCGTCCTGCTCTACACGGCCGGGTACTACGTTCGTCCCGGCACCGCCGTCTGCCTTGAGACGCAATATTATCCCGACACTCCGTCGCATCCGGATTTCCCCTCCTGCCTGCTGCGTCCCGGTGAGGAATACCGGCAGACCACGGTGTTCCGATTCGACGCGGGATGAAGCCTTACAGCCAGACAGGAACATCTTGCGAACCAGTCCACCGGGAATTGAGAGTCAGAAGCGTCTCCGGCTTTTCCTTGCGGCAGCCTGCCCGGTCGGCGGAATCCCCGAAGGCTTTCCTGAAAACGCCTCCGGGCTGGCAAACGCCGTATTTGCCACCTCCTTCCGCAGGATAATCCGGACTGTCCCGCCGGATTACGCCGCGATTCGCGCGGAGCATCGACGCCGGATGCGCCTGATCCCATTCGCACGGGACGAAGGCGACACTTTCGCAGGAGACAATTCCGCAGGCCAACCGCTTCCTGCGACAAGCCTTTCCGAGCCAATCCGCGCGGCGTTGCCGACAAGGAATCCTCCTTGTCCCGCACGCTTGTCCTCACTGACATTCGACGACCCGACATGCCCTTACGTGCGTAAGCCGTTTTGCAGGCCGCCGGGACTTTCCGCCCACCGGGACAGCCCGGACATGGAAAGGGGCAGCCTTTCCTCCGGGCTGCCCCAAGACCGCGAGACTTCCTGTGTCTCCGTTTCCCGCCGGACGGGAAACCTTAAACTCAGTTTCCCCAGATGTTCGTGGTCTTTTCCGTGTTGCCCGACACGCCGAAGTCCTCGAATGCGGACTTCTGAGCTTCATTGCTTCCTGCTATCAGTCCGACGGTTTCCACATTGCATATTGAAACCTTCGGTCGGATGTACCTGTTCTTTTCACACGTCTCTTTCATCTTTTCCAGTTTTTTCAGTTAAGGCGGGTTCCATCAAGGTACAAGGCCTCCCCCTCTTCCTCATCCGGCATCCAAAGCGCAATGGCGTTGCAGGGACAACGACCCGGAAGCCGGAGCCGGGCCGACGGACTTGCATCCGGCGTCGTCCTTGCGTCATTTCCCCGGGAGGGCTTCTTCGGGCAGAGGGCGAAACATCCCGGAGCCCACCGGACTTCAAGGGCGGGCAGCGGCTGCCGGGGACTGACAAAGTCGCCCGGGTATCTCCGGACTCAAACAGGTTCCCTTACGGACACGGTTCCCATGCCGGTTCCGGCTTGTCCGCCGTTTCCGGCTCTTGCCCGCTTGGGAGCGCGGACAACCGTCCGGTTCGCGGAACGTCACGGGCCGTTCGGTGCATGGGTTCCTCCTCCAAACGTCCGAGCCCCTACCCTTTCTTCTTCGACTTGTACTCCGACGGCGACATACCCATGTGTTTCGTGAACTTACGGGAGAAATAAAGCGAATCCTCGTACCCGACCAACGGACTAATCTGGCTGATCTTCAAATCCGTGAAATCCAAATAGCGGCAGGCTTCCTGGATGCGAAGGTATCCCAGATAGCGCAAGGGAGGAGAACCGGCCTTGTCCTCGAACACATTGGAGAAATAAGACGGGGAAAGCTTCACTTCGCGGGCAATGTCCGTCAGGCGGATTTTCTTGTTCAAGTTTTCCTGCATGAAATGGATGGCGCGCTGCACCACGTCGCGTTTCTCCTGCGTTCCCGCAAAACGGCACTCGCGGTATTCCCCAAGGAACTTCATGGAGCCCAAGAAATGGAAAAGGCTCGTCGTGGCATACAGCATATAGTTCTTGCCATACCCGGAACTTACCGAAGCATAGATTTCCTCAAACAGCATCAGACGTTCCTTGATACGGGAATGTTCCGCCGGTGAAATGTCATGCGGCTTGCTGAAGCCCTCGCTGAAAAAGGCGGCTTTCGCGCCGTCGAAATGAATCCAGTAAATCGTCCAGGGATTCCCGGCCTTACTGCCATAAGCATGCGCCCTGTGTTTGGGCAAGATGAAGAACTGGTTGGCCCCGACGTCATGCCGCCTGCCGTCCAGCTCGTACCATCCCTCCCCCTCCACGCAATAAATCAGCACATACTCGTTGGAATCCCCCTCTTTCCGCTCGCAATAATGGAAACCCGCATGCGGATAATAGCCGATGTCCGTAATGTAAAGCTCGCGGCCCAAAGGGTCGCGCTTCAACTCTTCTATCAAAAAGCCCGGCAAGACGACTATCCGTTCTCCCTTGAATCCTTCCCTTATCCGCGGCATGGCCTTTAATCTTTAGGTGCAGGCAAAGTTAGGAAAAACATAGGCATGAAGAGCCATCCCGCCCTTTTTTTCTTCGGGATCATCCCTTCCGGGCCATGCCGTTCCCCGACAAGCGGATTCAGGTTCGGGAACCTGCGGGCGCGGCTCCCGAGGCGGTACGCGGCTCCACGGGCCACACGCATCACTTGACGCGCGGGTCAAGGCGGACTGACGCGCCGTCTTTTGAAGAAGGCGGCGCGTCCGGCAGAGGCGCCTACCCCTGATCCGCGGACAGGAGAAGTCAAATATGCAGCTTTATGCCGACGGCCAGGCTCAGAATATCCTTGAATTTGATGCTGCGGTCGCCAAAGAATGTACAGAAATCGGTATCACAGGCTCCTAATTCGTAATACAAAGAAATGTCCTGCATCAACCAGTTGGACACGTCCGGCACATCGTACATCACACGCTGTCCCAAAGAAAGATTGACACGGATGCGCGTGGAAAAGCCGTAGTATCCCTTGGGGTAACGGTCCGGCTCATGAGTCCAGAACTTGTCGCTCAGCACGGAGGACAAAAACAAGCTGCACGACAAAGGCTGAACCACCCACGCGCTCTCCCTCACGCGCAACCGCCACGGCAGATACGACTGTTTCACTGTGAAAACGACCTTGTTATGCTCGCTCTCAAATTTAGGCAGGAAGCCTAACATGATGTCCGACTCCCCTTGCTGCTTCTTCCCGTAAGTCCACCCCATTCCGATTGAAGCGACGCCGATGCTTCCCGCGAACTGTATCTTGCAATGGTCGGGAATCAGACGTTTCCACCCTTCCATACGGCGCGCCGTAAATCTCTCATAGCGCGTCGGGACTGTATCCGCCGCTTCCTCCACGCCCTGCCCCATTGCGAAGGAAGGCATGCCCGCCGAAAGCCATATACTAAAAATAGCAACGCTCGATTTCATATCCTTCTTCCTTTACGGTAATGACGTAGTATCCTTTTTTCCCGATGGTCGTGCATCCGTAATATACGATTCCGTCACCAAAGAAATCTTCCTCTGCCCAATTGTGGATGTGGCCGAACAGACAAAACTGAATGCCGCGGAAGCTGGCAATGTAACGTTCAAAGGCGCGCCCCACATTGTTGTTGAACTCCCCGTCGCCGGGCGGCGCGTGCATGGCCACGATGGTCTTCTCCACGCCCTCCGGCACGTTCGTCAATTCGTCTTCCATGAAGTTGAAATCGGGGACCGGATGACTGTAATCGTATTCGAGCGCGTTGGTGTTCAAGCAAATGAAACGCACGTTGCCCGCCGTGAAAGCGAAGTTGTCTTCCCCGAATATTTTCAGGTACACGTCGAAGCCTGTTCCCAGACAGTCATGGTTCCCCACAAGGCAGACATACGGCACCCGCAACTTGTTCAGGAAATCACGCGCCCACAAGAACTCTTTCGTCTCGCCGAAATCCGCCACGTCGCCGCCGTGCAGCACGAAATCGATGTCGTCGCGGGCGTTGATGATATCCACGACTTCCTTCGTCTCGTCATAACGGCGTTGGGTGTCGCTGATCATGGCGAAACGGAACTCACGCTTTCCCCGCATCTTCTCTTCAATCAAACGGATGTTCTTCTCCGTCAGCCCCGTTTCCCCTTCTATGCGCGTGTCATAAGGATGGTACTCGATGACCTCGCATGAAGACCACAACCCCATCGCGCAAAGTACGCCGGCGGCAACGCATATCCTGCCCATAAAAACACTTTTGGCATCAAATATAAGGAAAAGAAACGATATGAGCGCACAACAATCCGCGATTTTTTTGAAAAGACAACCACTCCTTTCAGGACGACAGGCGTCATCGCAAGGATTGCGCATCCCCGACGCCATACGATTGAAACTACGAAAAGGCCGGCGCGTCCGTCGCGCACGGGCGGACACGCCGGCCTTTCCAAGCCCGCCGTTTCACCGGCTTCGTCCCCGAGACTCGTCCTTCGCCGCCCCATCGGGCGCAGGCACGGCTACACAGGAAACGCGGCACGGGCGGGACGCAGGATTCCCCGCAGAAACAACGCCCCGCACCGGCCACGCGGGCACGGCGGCACGGAAGATCCGACGAAGCCCGTCGCCGCACCCTGCGCAGCGCCAAACGGCAGAAGCCCCTCACGGAGCCTTCGGGACGAGGAAGGGGGCGCAAGGGACGCGCCCCCGCCTTGGCGGGGACATGAACCGGCGCATCCCACGGTATCCGGAGCCCGCTTTGACGATTCCTCCGGCTCCGCTTCCTCCTGTGATTCCGGCGTTCCTCCCGGAACTACTTCAACTCCACCAACTCATACCGCTGGCTCCCCAAGCCGATTTGCTCGGCATAGTCCAACGTATGCATGCCGTGCCTGGAATCTATGCGCTCAATCAGATGAATCTTCCCATGGTCTCCCGAAGCGCGCACCTGATCCACACAAGCCCTGTCAAGCGCCACGGGGTCGAGCGAGGCCAGGATGCCTATATCCCCCATCTTCGGGTCTTCGGGCGTGGCCACGCAGTCGCAGTCCACCGAGAGCTTGTTGGCCACGCTGATATACAGGATACGGTCTCCGCAGTGGTCGGCCACGGCCTTGGCCGCCTCGGCCATCGACTCCAGGAAATCGTCCTGCGGGGGAAGCTCGCCCCACACTTCGTTCGTGCTTTTCGTCTTCCCCGCAGAATGGATGTAAGCCTTCCCCGATGAAGACGCGATGCCTATGGAGATGTTCTTGATGGCTCCGCCGAAACCGCCCATCGGATGCCCCTTGAAATGGGACAGCACTACGGTGAAGTCGTATTCCGGGTACGCCTTTCCCACGAAATCTTCCTTCAAATGCTTCCCCCCTTTCACGGGCAGCGCGACTTCTCCGTCCGCATCCATGATGTCCACCGGGGCTATGTCCGTGAAACCGTGGTCTTTTGCCGCCTTCAGATGGCTTTCCGTGTCGGAACGTCCTCCGCCATAGGCCGTGTTGCATTCCACGATGGTCCCGTTCACCTCCTGCACCAAATCCCTTATCAAGGCGGGATCGAGGTAATTGTCGTTACCCGGTTCGCCGGTGGAAATCTTCACGGCCACTTTCCCGGCGGCTTTCCGCCCGAGCGCCTTATACACTTTCATCAGGTTCTCCGGACTGATTTCCCTTATCATGTACACCTTGGCCGGCTCTTTTTCCGACCGTGCCCCACGAACACTTCCCTGCTCCTCCGCACCAAGAGCCCACAGGGAGAGGCCTGCGCCCGCGCAAGCCGCAAACAAAGAAAAACGTTTCATGATCACATATTTTTAAAAGAACTTATCTTGCAGTCCATTCCACCACCTCGCCGATCATCGGGCACAAGACTTCCAACGAGCTGTCCGCGGCCAGTTCCCGGGCGTTCTCCAGCGGCTCGTCCCAACGATGGCGCGCCAACGCGTACTTGGAATGATGCACCGTGAGCACCCGTTTGGTGCCCAAGGCTTCGGCCTCCGCGTGCAGGTATGCGGGCAAAGTGTGGATATAACGCCAGTCAGCGTTGTATTGCCCGTTCTCCAGCACGGCGAGGTCTATCCGCGGGAAACGCTTCCCGATGCCGGCATAGTGCGCCCCGTAGCCGCCGTCCCCGCCGACATACACCTTGCGCCCCGCCGCTTCCACCAGGAAAGACGCCCACAGGGTACGGTTCGACCGCAACCCGCGGCCGGAGAAATGGCGGGCGGGCAGGCAATGCACCGTCACGCCGTCGCCCGCCGCCGCCGATTCGTTCCAGTCCAGCTCCACCAGCCGCTCCGGCTCGAAGCCCCAGTACTCGAAATGCTCTCCCACTCCCAGGGGGCAGACCACCTTGCGGACACGCCCTTTCAGCCGCGTCACCGTCCCGTAGTCCAAATGGTCCCAATGGTCGTGCGTAATCACCAGGTAATCTATGTCCGGCATGTCTTCCGGGCGATAGACGTCCGTCCCGGGGAAAGGCTTGTTCAGGAAAGGCACCGGGGCGGCGGCGCAGAACACCGGGTCCACCAGAAAACGCTTGCCGCCCAGCTGGAACAGATAGGAAGAATGCCCGAACCACACCAGGAGCTCCCTCTCCGGGTCAAGCGCATGCAAGTCCGTCTTCACCGACGGGACCGGGCGTTCCGGGCGCAGCCCCTCGGGCGGCTCCTCAAAGACGAAGTCCAGCATGGCCTCCCATTTCCCCTTTTCCGAAGTCATCAGCGCGGTGGGCTCCAGATTGCGGAACTCCCCGTCCCGGAAGTTCGGCGACCGCCTGACGCGCTCCAGCCGCCCGCCGCGCGGCAGACGCCCGAACGGCGGCGACAGGAGGAAGAGGGCCGCGGCGGCCACCGCCGCGGCAAGGACGCACGATATGACGAGCAATGTCTTGACCACTTTCTTCCGATGAATGCCTTTCATTTGGACTCCGTCGCCTGATGCTTCGGCAAAGATAAGCATTCGTGCGGAAATATCCTATACCTTCTTCACTTGATTTACTGCCGGGATTACTTGCGTCAGCTCCTCCCCGGCGGGACGCCGGAAGCGCCGCCGCGCCCGCCGCTTCGCACGCCTCCGCTCCTTGTCGTTCAGCCAAGCTCCCCCGCGCAGGACTGCGCCATCCGGACGCAAAGTAAGGCACGGGCGGGAATGCGCGATTCCCGCACGGCCCGGAGGAAGCCGCCGCGCCGGCCGTTTGCCTTTCCGCGCCTGCTTCCCGCCAGCCGGGACACCCCGTCCCACACACGGGCGGAAGGCTCCCGCCTGCGGGACGGGGCATTCCCACGACGTCGCCCTTCCGGCCTCTCGCGCCCCGGAAGCCGCCGGCCAGAGCCCGGAAGGGC
>CAYPMY010000009.1:0-31201 GCA_964412085.1 uncultured Paraprevotella sp.
GCTTCCTGCCGTTTCCCGCAATGGGGGAGGGACGAAAGGCGGAGTTTCCATCTTTCGTCCCGTATCTCGTTACACGACAGCAGATTACCGCACGGGGCGAAAGACGAGGGGACTTTCCGCAAAGACCTTGCAGGGAATGCGAAGCCGGGCGGGCGTTCCGCCAACGGCACCGGAACGCCCGCCCGGCTCCTGCCGCCCCATCAGGAATCCCGCACCGGCAAGCCCGAAGTCCGGCCCCGGTCCGGGGTCGCCGCCGCACGAGCGCGCCGCCGGGCCGCCGGGACGCCTCCCTCCCGCTCCTACGACGGCGGGAGGGGGCACAGCTCGTCCACATCCGGCAACGCGTCCTCGGCGTACATGGCTTCTATCTCGGCCGCATAGTTCCGGCTCACCACCGGGCGCCTCACTTTCAACGTGTCGGTCAGCTCTCCCTTTTCCATACTGAACGGCTCGGGCAGCAGCGTGATGCGCTTCACCTGTTCATAGCTGGCGAACTCCTGCTGCAAGGTGTCGATGCGGAAAAGCAACATCCTGTTGATGTCTGCATTCCGGCAGAGATCCGCCGTGTCGGCGAACCGGATATGATGGCGGCCGGCAAAGTCCCTCAACAGATTGTATTCGGGAACGACAAGCGCCGACACGAACTTGCGCCGGTCGGCAATCACCACAATCTGGTCGATGTAACGGTCCACCACCAGTTTCGACTCTATCATCTGCGGGGCGATGTACTTCCCGTTGGAAGTCTTGAACAAGTCCTTGATCCGGTCGGTGAGGAACAGCTCGCCGTTCTTGAGGTAGCCGGCGTCCCCGGTATGGAACCACCCCTCCTCGTCGACGGCCCCGCGCGTCACCTCGTCCTTCCGGTAATATCCTTTGGTGACGGTCGTCCCGCGCAACAGAATCTCGTTGTCCTCGCCGAACTTCAACTGCAACCCGCCGATGACCCGTCCCACGGAGCCTATCGTCTTGGGCTGCCCGTCCCGGTCGCAGGAGACCGTCGCCGTGGCTTCCGTCAGTCCATATCCGGCCACCATGTTGATGCCGACCGAATGGACGAACTCTTCCACCGCCGGCGGGATGGTCGCCCCGGCAGTAGGGAAGAAGTTGGCGTTCTCGAAGCCCAAGGCCCGTTTCAGGAGAGCTATCACGGTCTTCTCGAAAAACGCGTACCGCAACCTCAGCGGAACGGGAGGGGGCAGACCGCGCATCCTGTAACGCACGTTATACGCCTTGCCCGTCCGGAGTGCCTCACGCAGCAACCTGCGCTGCACGGGATTGCTTCGCCTCATCTTCTCGCGCACGCCGGCATATACCTTCTCCCAGAAGCGGGGCACGGCGCACATGCACGTCGGATGCACTTCCCGCAACGACCGAAGCACGTCCGTCGGCCGCAAGTTGACGGCCAGCCGCGCCCCCTCGGACAGGCAAAGGTAGGCCCACGTCCGTTCGAACACGTGGGCGAACGGCAGGAAATCCAGGGCGACGTCGTCCTCCCCGAGCGTCAGTACCGCGTCGTTGACGACAAGGGCGTCGTGATACATCCTGTGGGTCAACATCACCCCCTTGCTGATTCCCGTGGTCCCCGAAGTATAAAGTATGTTGGCCAAGTCGCCCATCCTGAGCCCTGCCGCACGCCGCTCCAGCTCCCCGCCGCCTTCATGTCCGGCGCCGGCCCGCAGGAACTCCTCAAAATAGACCGACACCGTGTCCTGCGGGTTCTTTGCCACGGAAGAGTCGAAGATAATCAGCTTCCGAAGCGTCGGACAATGAGGCATGCTGCGGAAAGCTATGTCGTATTGGTATTGCTCGCCGACGAACGCGTAACGGATCCCGGCGTCGTTCACCATGTAGGCCACCTGGCTTTCCGAGCTGGTGGCGTAAAACGGAACAGTGACGGCCCGCACGCCGTAGGCCCCGAAATCCACGTACAGGCATTCGGGCATGTTCTGCGAGAAGACCGCCAGGTTTTCCTGCACGTCCACCCCGAAGGCCAGCAAGGACGCGGACACTTTCCGCACGACTTCCGAAAACCGGTTCCAGGAGACCGGCACCCACACGTCCTTTTCATAGTCGCGGTAGCTCATGGCCGTCCTGTCCCCGTAACGCCTGGCCTGTTCGTGGACGAGCACTGAGAAAAGACTTGTATTCAGCATGGTCTTGGGCTTTTAACACGTACAAAGTTATGGTTTTGGAAGAAACGGCGCACAAGAAAGCCCCCAAAATATTTAAATTCTCCCCGAAACGCCTTAACTTTGTCCCGAAGAGACGCCATCATGGACATCGACGCATTGACACAGGAAGCCATAGGCCTGCTCGGACGAATGGTAAGCCTTCCCTCCGCAAGCGGAGAAGAAAAGGAAGTGGCCGACTTCCTGGAAAATCTCATGAGGGAACATGGCAAAGCGCCCCGCCGCAAGGGACACAACCTTTGGTGCGTCTCGCCGTTTTACCGGACGGGGCGCCCCACTCTCCTGTTGAACGCCCATATCGACACTGTGAGGCCGGTCCCGAGCTGGACGAGAGACCCGTTCCGCCCCACGAGGGAAGGCGGGCGCATCTACGGGTTAGGCACGAACGACGACGGAGCCAGCGTGGTCGCCCTGTGGCAGGCGTTCCGCACATTATCCGGCAGGGGACAACCCTACAACCTCGTCTTCCTTGCCTCGTGTGAAGAAGAGGTCTCGGGGAAGGGCGGCATAGAATCGGTGATCCCCCTGTTGCCGCACATAGACCTGGCCTTGGTAGGCGAACCCACCGGCATGCAACCGGCCATCGCCGAGAAAGGGCTGATGGTACTGGATGCCACAGCCTGCGGCAGGCCGGGGCACGCGGCGCGCGACGAGGGGGAAAACGCCATCTACAAGGCCATGAAAGACATTGAGTGGTTCAGGACTTACCGATTCCCGAAGGTTTCACCGCTCTTGGGGGAGGTGAAGATGAGCGTGACGGTCATCCGCGCCGGCACGCAGCACAACGTCGTGCCTGACCGGTGCGTATTCACGGTTGACGTGCGCAGCAACGAGAACTACTCCAACGAGGAAATCTACCAGACGATCCGCACCCATACGGACAGCGAGGTGAAGGCCCGCTCTTTCCGTCTGAATTCATCGCATATCGACGAAAGCCATCCCGTTGTGGCCAGAGCCAAAGCCTTGGGGCGCACTCCTTTCGGTTCGCCCACGCTCTCCGACCAGGCGCTGATGCACTTTCCGTCTTTGAAAATGGGGCCGGGCGAATCCTCGCGTTCCCACACGGCCGACGAGTACGTCACCGTAACGGAAATCCGGGAGGCCATAGCCTTGTACGTCGAGCTGTTGGACGGCTTGCGAATATGAAGAGGGATTTGCGGCACGGGGCGGGATCCCCTCAACGCCCTATCCAGGCTTCGGGGTTCAGCTTCTGAGTCTCCTTCCGCAGTTGGAAGTGCAGCACGCAATTGCCCGTGCCGTCGTTCTCCACCGTGCCCAGTATATCACGCGCCCTGACCGCCTGTCCCTTGCTTACCCTCACGGAAGACAGGTTGCAGTAAACAGAAATATAGCTGCCATGGCGCACCAGTACGTTCTTGGTATCCCCGAACTGGAACACGGCCGAGACCTCGCCGTCGAAAATGGAACGCGCCATGGCGCCGGGACGACCCACGTAATTGGTCCCCTTGTTATCCAGACGCACGTCCTTCAATCCCGGCACGTTATAAGTCCCGAAATGGCTGCCCACCATGTAACTTCCCGTAATAGGCACCGGAAGCCGCCCCTTATTCCGGGCGAAACTGCCGTTCAGGGCCTGATCCTGAGGCGTTATCCACTTATGCCCCGGGGAGGTGGAAGAGGACATCCCTCCCTCCTTCTTTCCCGAGGCGGCTTTGTCACCGCCCTGCTTCCGTTGCTTCTCCGCTTTCCGGCGCGCCTCGGCTTCGGCCTTCTTGCGGGCGGCCTCGGCCCTCTTGCGCGCCTGTTCCACCTCGTAAGCTATCATCTGGTCTATCTTCTTGTCCAGAGCGGAAAGCTGCTGCCGCTGTTGTTCCACCTCTCTTTTCAGGCGCTTCTGCTTCTGCCGCAAGCCGGCCACGTTCTTCCGCTCCTCGTCATGTTGCTTCTGCAACAAGGCCTTTTGCCGCTCACATTCGGCAATCAATCGGTTCTTCTCGGCTTTCACGCCCAACAATTCGTTCTTCTGCGCCAGCAAATCATCCTGCTTGCGTACAATCTGCTCGGCCAAAGTGCGCCGATAATTGGCATACTCCCGGGCATAACGCGAACGACGGTACATCTGAGTCACGGAACGGGTGGAAAGGACGAAAAGCAAAGGGCTTTCCACCGACTTGCACGCCCTCGCATAACGCAACGCCTTGGCATAATCGGCCTTCTTCCCCCTCAATTCGGCTGCCGTACGCTCCACTTCCCGTTCCAGCGCACTTACCTGGTCGCTGACTTTCGCCAGCTGCACCTCCATCGTGTCGATATAGCGTTGACGCGCCTCCAGCCGGTTGGCTATCATGCCGATGTCACGCAGCTTGGTTGCCACGGTATTCTCTGTCGTTTTCAGCTCTTTCCGGGAACGGGTCAAGCCTCTCTGTATTTCCTTCTTCTGGGTCTGCAGCGCCTTTATCTTACGGTTGGTCTGCGCCTCCGGCGTTCCCCCGCCAGACACGAACGTCCACACCGCAAAAAAAATGGCCAGCCTGCATCTCATCTTGCCAGCTGTTTTAGAATCAGGTCGGGACTGATTCTCTTGTATTTCCCGCCCGGCTCCGGTGCCAATTCAACGTTTTTCGCATTCCATTTCAGGTTTCTCAGCGAAAAGACAGCCGTCAGGCATTCCCCCGCTCCCACGACAGACAGTTGCATCTTGTCGGGGAAACTTTTTTGCTCCACGTTCGCAAAATGCTGATAAGTCCAGTTCAGGCGGGGTACGGAGCTTTGGCCCGTAACGACAATAGACGTGTTGCGAACCAACCCGGTCAGCAAGTCCACCACGAACTGGCATTGCAACAACGGGCCGGCCTTGGAAGTCAGAATCGTGCTTTCCCCGTTCTTCGTGACGGTAAAGTCCTGCTCTTGCCACCGGCCTTCCCCTCCCGGCACGAACACATCGTTCCAAAACAGAGCCTGCAACGTATAAAAATCCACGCCTGCCCGTTGCAGGTAAGGCACGTCCGCGTAGTCCACCTTTACGTATTCCCTTTCCATCCGGTTGACCATCATCATATATCGGGGCGTGAATTCCAGGCGTCCCACTTCCATAAAGCCCATGGCAACGAGCGAAAGCTGGATTACCTCGTCCCGTTTCAAGTTGCAGCTTCCGCCCACCGACAAGGATTTCCCGCCCAGGTTCAAGTCAAGGTCCATCTTGGAAGTGACAGTCCCTTCCTTCAAACCGGGCAACGCCATCTTGTCCGCCCATTCCACGGCATTTCCTTCTCCTTGCGGCCCCGCCTGCGTCATGTCCTTGGCGGGACGGCAAGCCGGCAACGACAAGACAAAAGCGGCGGCCAGGATGTCCCGTGCGAAATCCATTCTTCTCATTCCTCGATGTACTTTTTCATTTGAATCTTCTTTTTCAAGAGCCGGGACACATCGCCCCCCTTTTCCCGCGCCATTTTCCAGTACTTCAAGGCTCCCTCCATATCGCCGCACCGTGCATAGATGTCCCCGGCATGCTCCAAGACCCCGCCGGACACTTCCTCGTCTTTCCCGATGTCCCCCACAAGGACACGGTCCATATAAAGCTTGGCCTCGGCATACTTCCCCTTGACAAAAAGAATCCAGGCGTAAGTGTCGACATAGGTCTTGTTCCCCGGCTCCGCCACAATCGTGCGGTGGCTCATTTCTTCAGCCTTGTCCAAGTCCTTTTTCCCCAACGAGAGGAAATAGGCGTAATTATTCAGGCAACCGACGTTCTCCGGGTTGTACACCAGAGAGGAGTCATAAGCCATGAAAGCCGAGTCTTTCAGCCCGTTGCTGTAATACAGGTCGCCCATGATGGAATACATGTCGGACACGATGTCGTGATCCGTATCCGGCTTTATCTGCCGCACGCCTTTGCGGAACACGTCCAGGGCCTTGTCCTGCCATCCAAGCTGATAATAAGAAAAGCCCAAGTAGAAATAATAAGGCAATTGTTCGGGATAATGCATGAGGCCGCGCGTACAAATGTCCGCCACCTTCGGATAGTCGTTGGCATGAACAGCCAGTTGCACCAACTGGTACAAAGCCACCTGATTGTCCGGCTCAAGCTTCAGTACACGTTCCAGCGCGGGTTCGAGCAGGCCGTCCATGTGTTTCATTTGCAGGTAAGAGGCATAAAGCGTCAGCATATCCACCGACTCAGGGACAGAATCGAAGATGCGGTCGAAAACGGCCAATACCAAAGTGCTGTCGGCATGTTCGTTCTCTTTGTCTATGATATAGTTACGCATCAGCATGGCTCTGGCCGTCTCGTCAGTCCCTTTCCCGTACAAGACCTCGTCCAACTGGGCTTGATAAAGCGAATCTTGGCCTGTCTGCTTATAATAATCAAGCATGGACATGCGCAGGGCCTGGTTCCCGGGCTCTTTTTCCCGGACTTCCTCATAAACGGCAAGAGCCTTGTCCGGCTGTCGCGACAACAGATATTGATCACCTATCAATACGCGATAGGCCAGGTCGTTAGGATTCTCCCGCGACAGGCTTTCCAATTCGGCAAAGGCCTTATCGTTTTCTCCCAATTCACGATAAAGACGGAACTTTTCCATGCTGACGGACAGATTCCTGCCTTCAAGCGTCTCTATGCGGTCGAGCGCCCCGATTGCCTCGCGGTATTGCTCCCGGTCCATGTACATATTGACCAGCTGCGCCAACACATCCGAACGGGCCGGGTTGCACCGTACCATATCCTCGAGCACGGGCACGGCCTGCACCTCGTCCCTATGGCGCAAATAGAACGACGCAAGGGCTTCCTTATAATATATGTTATCCGGCTCAAGGGCCACCGCACGGGACAGGTGCGACGCACATCGCGCCGAGTCATCCATCCCCAAATAATACAATCCGAGATGGTATGACGCTTCGGCCGCATCGGGCTTGATGTCCAAACAATGTTCGAACAACTCGAAAGAATCATCGTAACGCCCGGCCAACTTGCTCTTGACGGCCTCGGCATAATAATAATCGAACCTGCGTTGCGCCTCGGCCGGTACGCGTTGCGCCTTCGTTCCCGTCGCACAAGAGACGAAACAGGCCGGCAACACGGCCAAGGCTCCGCATATCAAGACTGCATACTTCTTCACTGGCTTTATTTTTCTCCCGAATGGCCGAAACCACCCGCGCCCCTTCCCGTCTCGTCCAGACTTTCCACGGGCTTCCACCCGGCCTGCTCATAACTTGCCACGACCATCTGCGCAATCCGCTCTCCGTCCCGTATCTCGAACGGCTCGGGCGACAAATTGACCAGGACGACGCAAATCTCTCCCCGGTAGTCCGCATCAATCGTCCCCGGCGAATTCAACACGGTGATTCCTTTTTTCAAGGCCAGTCCGCTCCTCGGCCTGATTTGCGCCTCCGTCCCGTGCGGCAAGGCGATATGGAGCCCCGTCGGCACCAGGCAACGTTCCAGTGGGTTCAACACGACGGGGCTGTCTATGTTGGCACGAAGATCCATTCCTGCCGAACCCGGAGTGGCATATCGAGGCAACGGATGACGGGATTTATTGATGACACGCACTTCCATTATATGTAAGAATGACTGTTCTTGAAGCACAAAAATAACCAATTCTCCGAACACAGCCATTGATTTTCCCATAAAAAGAGCGAATGTCAACCTTTTTAATTACTTTTGCGAGGAATCTACAAGAATGGACCATGGATTGGCAGCAACTGATATCCAACAAACGACTGGGATTGGAAGAATATCACATGACCCGGAAAGATGACCGCACGGAATTCCAACGCGATTACGACCGTCTTATATTCTCCGCACCGTTCAGACGCTTGCAGAACAAAACGCAGGTGTTCCCGCTCCCGGGAAGCGTATTCGTCCACAATCGGCTGACCCACAGTCTGGAGGTCTCCAGCGTAGGACGTTCCTTAGGCAACGACGTCTCACGGGTACTCATGCAAAGGCACCCGGAACTGCATGGAAGCCATCTGACCGAAGCCGGAGCCATCGTATCGGCCGCCTGCC
This sequence comes from uncultured Paraprevotella sp., assembly GCA_964412085.1. Taxonomy (GTDB): domain Bacteria; phylum Bacteroidota; class Bacteroidia; order Bacteroidales; family Bacteroidaceae; genus Paraprevotella. The sequence continues at coordinate 8,161 of CAYPMY010000009.1, forward strand.
TGGCACACGACTTGGGGAATCCGCCCTTCGGACATTCGGGAGAAAGAGCCATAAGGACGTTCTTCAGCGAAGGCAAAGGCCATTGGCTGAAAGACTGCCGCGCCCCCACGAACGGGGACAGGCTCAGCGGACAGGAATGGAACGACCTGATTCATTTCGAAGGGAACGCCAACGCATTCAGGTTGCTGACCCACCACTTCAAAGGCCGGCGCGACGGAGGGTTTGTCATGACTTACACCACCTTGGCTTCCATCGTCAAATACCCCTTTTCGTCCAATCTGGCCGGCGGAAACACCAAATTCGGTTTCTTCCGAAGCGAAATCCCCATATACCGACGGATAGCCGAAGAACTGGGCATTCCCCGTCTGGAGAGCGGGGAAGACAGCCTGAGATATGCGCGCCATCCCTTCGCATATTTGGTAGAAGCGGCCGACGACATTTGCTACGAGATTATGGACATCGAGGACGCGCATAAGCTGAAAATCCTTAGTACTGACGAGACCCGAAGCTTATTGCTGGGCTTCTTTGAGGAGGAACGCAAAAAAAGTATCCGAGGGAACCTGCAATACGTCAGCGACATCAACGAACAAATCGTCTACCTGCGTTCCTGTGTCATCGGTTGCCTGGAAAGCGAATGCGCAAAGGTCTTTTTGGACAACGAGGAAGAAATCATGGCCGGCACTTTCGACGGTTGCCTCATCGACCATATTCCCGAGAGGCCACGAGATGCCTACAAGGCCTGCGAAAGAATGGCTTACGCCAAGATTTACCGAAGCAAGGATGTGGTGGACATCGAACTGGCCGGGTTCCAGGTTCTCACGACACTGCTGGAACTCATGACGGAAGCGGTCTGCCACCCTGAGAAAACTTATTCCCAGTTACTCATCAACCGGGTGTCGCAACAGTACGACATCGAAGCCGGACGGCTCTACGACCGCATCATGGCCGTACTGGACTACATCTCCGGCATGACGGACGTGTATGCCTTGGACTTATACCGCAAAATCAAGGGTATGAGCCTGCCCGTCGTATAGCCCCGTGTACTGGCAGGAAAGCAAGACCCGGAGAGGGAAAGCACTCCCCGACTCCCCAACGCCCGGCGGCAGGAATGGCGATGCCGAGATTCCGCAAGTGTCTGGAGGGTGCGCGCCTCTGCCCTGTGGCAAAAGCGAAGCCGAGGGGAGAATCTTCCCGTCTCCCCGGGCGGCACCGCTCGCCCGCCTATCTTTCCGGATTGTTGTTCTTGTCGTATGCCAGCAGGAAACGCACCAGTTCCGGGTCGCGATGCGAGAAGCGGATGCCGACAGGCCTGTCGAGCGGACGGATATCCTCCATCTCCGCGGCGGAAAGGACGAAGTCGAACACTTGCAGGTTTTCCTCCATGCGGTCGCGGTGCGTGGTCTTGGGAATGGCGATGATGCCCCGTTGGAGCAGGTAACGCAACGCGACCTGCGTGACCGTCTTTCCGTGTGCCCCGGCTATCTCCTTCAACGTCTTGTCCGAAAACAAGTCGCCGCAACATTGCGCCAAAGGAGCCCATGCCATGATGCGCGTGCCGTAGGGCGACATCTCCTTCTCGGCCTCCCACTGCTGGCTGAACACGTTTGTCCGCAGCTGATTCACGGCGGGCTTGACTTCCATGTTCTCCGCCAAGTCGACGAAACGGTCGGGAAAGAAGTTCGACACTCCTATCGCACGGACTTTCCCCGTCCTGTACGCCTCTTCCATGACGCGGTAAGTGCCGTAATAGTCCCCTATCGGCTGATGCACGAGGAGCAAGTCTATGTAATCCGTCCCAAGCCGCCGAAGGGAGCGTTCGAGGGACGTCCGCGCGTCCGCCTCCTTGTTGTAAATCCACATCTTGGTCGTGATGAAGAGTTCGTCGCGCGGGATGCCGCACCGTGCGATGGCCTTGCCTACTCCCTCTTCGTTGTAATAAGCCTGCGCCGTGTCTATGGAACGGTATCCCGCCCCGATAGCATCGAGCACGCAACGTTCACACACTTCGGACCTGACGAGGTAGACCCCGTAGCCCAGAATCGGCATTTCGATGCCGTTGTTCAATCTTATGGTTTCCATAATCTAATAATAATTGTCATGCATCAAATTCAAGCTGTGCCGCCACGAAGGCCGAGCGGTCGGGATACTCCGTAGCCGCCACCTTGTCAATACAGTCCGCATGGTACGGATGCGTCATGTACGGGCCGGCATCCGCTTTCGAGCGGGAGTCCACGGCCATGACCACTTGGTTCTCCTGTCCGGCCCGGCCCGTACTGAGTCCCGCTTTCAGGTCTGCCATGCCATGAACATACTTCTTCTTTGCCAGCACGTCTGCCGGTCGCCGGCACTCGGTGTCCTCTCCGACACCGCCTTGAAAGTTCCCATGGAAATGTGCCTAATCATTCCTTTCCCCCGCTTCCCGTGCGTCATTCGTGTATCTTGTGCAGTCCGATGCCTCTTACCGTCGGCAAGTCCATGTCGTCGTAGATAGGGCTTTTCCCCGTTTCCAGAAAGGCGATGGACTCCATTTCCTCTTCCGTAAGCGTGAAGTCGAGGATGTTGAAGTTCTCTGTCATCCGTTCCTTGCGCACGGATTTCGGTATGGCCACGATGTTCCGCTGGTTCAGCCAGCGCAGGACGACAGCCCCGACACCCTTGCCGTGCCTTTGTGCTATGGCTTTCAGCGTGGGATGGTCGAAGATGCCGTTCCGCCCCTCGGCGAAAGGTGCCCATGCCTCGTGTTGGATGCCCTCTTCCCGCAGGAACGCGCCCGCAGTCCGTTGCTGGAAGAACGGGTGGGTTTCCAGTTGGTTCACGGCGGGCTTCACCTCGTTGTGCAGGAACAAGTCCTGCAAGCGTTCGCTTGAAAAGCTCGTCACCCCGATGGCGTGGACACGCCCCTCGCCGAGAAGCCGCTCCATCGCCCGCCAAGCGGCGTAATAGTTCCCGTAGGGCTTGTGCAGCAGATAGAGGTCGAGATAATCCAGCCCGAGCTTCTTCACGGAGAGATCGAAAGCACGCAGGGCATCGTCGTACTCGTAGTCCTGCACCCAAAGTTTAGTGGTGACGAAGAACTCCCCGCGCGGGATGCCGCTATGACGGATGGCATTGCCGAGTTACTCCTCGTTGAAGTAGGCGGCTGCCGTGTCGAACAGCCTGTAACCTGCCTCGATGGCATCAGCCGCCACTTTCTCCGTCTCGTATTCGGGAATTTGGAAAAGTCCGAATCCCACGGCCGGCATCATCACCCCGTTGTTCAATCTTACTTCTTTCATATTTGGATGGCTTAGGTTTCCAGTGTGAAGTTACGGGAAATCCGCCCATTCGTTGTTGCATAATTCGGGGTGATATTTTCATTATTCGTGTTTTTTTTGACTATTTTAGCATACAAAAAGGACGGGAGAGATGGAGGGGAAAAAGGGATTCGACGGCATCGCGTTTGCCGACACGTGGCGGGAGTTCGAAGCATTCTTGCACATGGGACGGGTCGCCCATATCCTTTGTTGCGGGGGTGGCATGAGGTTCACCTTCCGTAATGTCCGCTACGATGTTGCGGCGGGAGATTACGTCATCCTCCCCGACGCAGAGTTCGGACGGGACTTCCTCGTATCCGATGATTTCCGAGGCATCCTGATGAGCCTCTCGGACACGTTCGTCGCCTCGATGGCCATCCGCAACAACTACGGAGCCATAGGGCATCTTTCACTCATGCAAGACCCGGTGATGAATCTCGCCTCTCGTGATTTTCAAGTTTGCAGGCAAGCCATGCAACATATCCGGGAACGTCTGGGGGACAAGGGTCATCTCTTCCGGGAGGAACTGCTGGGCAGCCTGCTGACGGCACACATCCTCGACCTCTACGACATCCACGCACGAGGACGGAAAGGCTTGCCGTTATCCGAACGCGTTGCCTCCTTGCTAACGGGTTTCATGGAGATGTTGTACGGTGGCGAACCCATGCGGCACCGGAATCTTGGATACTACGCTTCGAGGCTTTGCGTCACGACCCACTACCTTTCCGAAATATGCAAGAAAGTAAGCGGCAGGCCGGCCTCTTATTGGATAGACCGCTTCACCATTCATGAGATTGTCCGGCAACTTCGGCAGAAAGGGCTTCCCCTGACGGCTATCGCGGAACGGATGAACTTTTCGTCCGTGTCTTACCTCAGCCGCTACGTGCGTAAACGGACGGGTATGTCTCCGTCAGAATACAGGAAAGGCTGTTAGCCGGTACGCCCGCGCCCGCCTTTCCCTTGTCAGGCGAGCAGGAACGGCACCGTGCCGTCTGTTCCGGCCGTTGCCGCCCAGTATGCCTCCGGCTCGTAGCGCATGCTTTACCTCTTGTCGCCGTGAGGCACGGGTACAGGAAGCCGTCCGCACGGTGATGTCGCACGTGACGTGAGGGACTCCACCGGCTCACGCCCGTTGCAGGCCGCGTCCTCCTCCCCTATCCGTGCCCGGAGAAAGTTTCAATGTGCCGCCTTCGCTTTTCCTCCCGAATCTCGTCCACTGCAATCAGGATGCCGGTTTCCTCCACGTCGCCAAATTCGTCATTGATGGCCGTACCGAACATCTTCATCGTGGGTGACAACCCCATGTAAGCGTTTACCAGAGGGGGGATATTGTAACCCAGCTTGCGAACTTCCGAATTCAATATCTTATAGTCTTCCTTGAAATCCTCGAAGACGAACAACCTGCGCAATTCTTCCGTATCTGCTTCCAGTTGCAAGGGATGAATCGGCTCTATCAGCCTGTCCTTATCCTCGAAATGCTTCTTCAGGAAATACAGAATCATATCGCGCCCATAACGGTCATAAGACGGATACATGGTCATCTTGCCGAAATAATAGCGTACGTCGGGAACTAAAACCGTCAATGCCCCCAGACCGTCCCACAAGTTGTCCAAAGCGAACAAGCCTTTCGAACCTTGGCGCGTGCTTTGGTACTCCAACGTCACGAACGAACGGCCAAGTTCTATCGTATAAGGCATATAGTTCTTCATGAAGTTCTCCGAGAAGCGGAACATGTGGGAAGTAGCCAAAACAGGTTGCCCGTCCTCCCTCAGCTTCACCTTTGCCCCCGAAAAGTAACGGTATCCGCCTAAAATGGCTTCCACATCGGGCTCCCACACGATTAACTGCTTATAGGGCTCTTCCATCATGTCGAAGTCATCCAAGTCGAGCGACATCCCCGTACCTCCACCGCCAGCCCGGAAAGCGATTTCACGCAAACGGCCGATTTCACGAAGCACATTCGGCGAATCCTGCCACGTCACCACGTATATCTCATTATGGCTTTTGTTCGTATAACGCAACCTCTTATCCGCAGTCAGTTCTGCCTTCAGCAGTTCCTTGCTCACCGGAGCTATGATTTCTTCCATATCATCAAACTGTTTTCTTCACTTTATAATTTGTACACTTGCCCCCTCACTTCCTGTGCCCACTGCCCGGGGCTTTTGGATTTGTCGAACGTGTCCCATGGTATCGGCTTCCCGATTATGACCCGGTACTCGCCATGCCTGCCGCGGTACATCTCGTCAGGCAAAAACAGCATGGCCAGGTTAAACTTGAGATGCAACCGCTTGCACCATTCCGCGATGCAATAAAAACGGCCGGAGTTCTGCCCCATGAAACGTACAGGCACCACATCCCGCCGGGTAGCCACGCTTTTCACGACAAACGTCTTGTTCCATGCCAAATCCCTTATGCTGCCGTCTTTCATGCGCCGCGAGCAGATGCCAGCCGGGAACATGACGATTTGGTCGTCGGAACGAAAAGCATTCTCTACCGTCTGAGGGAAATCACGAGCCTGTTTCCCCAACTTGTTGATAGGTATGCACAGGGGAGCCAATCCTTCCAGGTTCATCAGCAGGTCATTCACCAGATACTTGATTTTCCCGCCATAATGACGGCCGAGCACCATTCCCAAGGCCACTCCGTCTATGGCTCCCAACGGATGGTTGGACACAAAAGTATATTTCCGGGACAAATCGGGAATGTTCTCCAAGCCGTCCACCTTCACTTTCACGTCCAGATAAGCCAGTGCGTGCTCGCAAAAGTCAACGCCGGAATAACCTTGACGCAGATAGTCATTAATGAAATCTTGATGGATGAGACGTTTGAGCCAGTTAACCAGAAAACCGGGGATGTATTTGGCCTTCTTTCCGGCACGCGTCCGTATGATGTCGTCAAGACTGATTAACGTGACAGCTTTATCCGGCATGATTCTTTCCTTTGTCTCCATTGCGACAGCGACCCTCCACCCTTAACTCAATCTTCCATATACATATATGTAAAGATGCCTCACGATACCGTCACCTTAGAGTTGTTAATGATATAAGTGCCCTTCGGCAATCCGCTAATCCAGTTTGTCCCTTTGTCCAGTCGGAACAATCCGTAAAACACGCCGTTTCCCTTGTACACCGGAAGCATCTGGGAATGTTGGCTCGTGACCAACAAGGAGCCGCCTTTCGTCCTGATCTTGATAGGATAAGTCGAAGTGACCCTCTTCGTCCTATAGATGTGGGTGTATTCGGAAAAAGACACGCCACGCCCCGCCGAATCAGCCTTGACCCGGACGGACGCGCGGGCCACAGCCGAAGCACTGACGGAAGTAAAGAACGTCAGTAGCATCCATAAACCAACCTTTTTCCAACTATACCACCGCATTACGTTTAAAATCAATTTCTATTTTGCAAAAGACAGGATGAACCATCAGTATCCACGGAAAGCCGGACTCTTCAAGAGATACCGGGCATATAGAGTCCGAAATCCCCGTCCCCGCCCTCCGTTTCAATATCCCGCACTTCAAGACCGGACAGGAACAGGGAGAAGCCGTGTGCCACTCCGCCTTTGTCCCGTGTCGTCACATCCGGCCTTCGTTGGTTCGATGCCGGCGTGCCTCGGCAGGGCTCGGCCCCGCTTTCGGCTCGCACCGCATTCTATCTCCCGCCGTCAGGCCAGCAACCGCCTTACCACGGCACTGACGGACTTTCCGTCGGCCTTGCCCGCCAACTGTTTCGTGGCCGCGCCCATCACCTTGCCCATGTCCTTGATGCCGGTCGCTCCCATTGCGGCGATGATGCCTTTCACCTCCTGTTCCAGTTCTTCTGCCGAAAGCTGCCTGGGCAGGTAACGGCTGATGACCTCCACCTGAGCCAGCTCTTCGTCGGCCAAGTCCGGGCGACCTTGCTCCACGTATAAGGCCGCAGTTTCCTTGCCCTGCTTGGCCAGCTTCAACAGGATTTTCACGGCGGAATCGTCCGTCAGTTCGTCGTTCGCCCCCGGAGCGGTCTTTGCCTCGAGGAAATACTTCTTGACGTTGCGCAACGCTCCCAACGCGACTTTGTCCTTGGCCTTCATGGCCGCGGCGATGTCCTTGCTGATTTGTTCAAAAAGAGCCATTCCTATACATTATTATATTAGCTGAATACAATCACCGACTTTTCCTCTCCGTCGGTTCCTGCCGCCATGCCGTCGGCCGGGTCTTCCGTCCCTGCCGTCTTGCCTTTGATGTTGGCCAGTACTTCCTTGCTGCGCTTGTAGGTAGGCGTAGCTTCCACCATGGAAATCACGTCGTCATTGTCCAAATCTTCTTCTCCGAAAATATAAAGTTGACGCGGGCGTCTTTTTCTTGTTTTCGTTCCCGGCCCGTAAAACCTCTCCCGACGCTCAGTCTTTGCGTTCAGTTCCTCGTCGTCCTCTTCATCTTTCACTTTCAGGTCGAACCCGGTGGCCAATACCGTTATCTTCACCTTCTTCCCCAACGTGGAATCCGTGGCCAGTCCGAACTTCGTCTCCACATCATTGCCGAACTTGCTCATGAATTCATGCAATTCATTCATTTCTTCCATTCCCAACTGGTCGCTCTCATCCTTATCGCAGAACGAGATGCTCAGCAACACCTTCTTGGAGTCGAATATGTCGTTCCTATTGAGCAACGGGGAATGAAGCGCATTTTCGATGGCCTGGCTCACACGTCCCTCGCCCTCGCCGAATCCCGTGCTCATGATGGCCACGCCGCCGTCTTTCAACACCGTGGTCACATCCCGGAAATCAAGGTTCATGGTGCCATGTACCGTGATGATTTCGGCAATGCTCCTGGCGGCGACAGACAACGTGTCGTCCGCCTTGGCAAAAGCATTCAGTAAAGTAAGCTCCGGGTAAATCTCGCGCAAGCGTTCATTATTGATAACCAACAGCGCATCGACATGCTTGGAGATTTCTTCCACGCCGTCCAATGCCTTGTCTATCTTCTTCACGCCCTCGAAGCGGAAAGGAATGGTGACAATGCCCACCGTCAGGATACCCATTTCCTTGGCGCACTGCGCTATCACGGGAGCGGCGCCGGTTCCCGTGCCGCCTCCCATTCCGGCCGTGATGAAGACCATACGGGTTCCGTCATCCAGCATTTTCTTTATACTGTCCATACTCTCCAAGGCCGCCTGACGCCCGCGCTCGGGACGGTTTCCGGCGCCCAAGCCTTCTGTCCCCAATTGCAGGCGCGTCGGGATAGGAGAGTCGCCCAGAGCCTGACTGTCGGTGTTGCACAACACGAAACTCACGTCATGAATACCTTCCTTATACATGTGGTTGACGGCGTTGCCCCCGCCGCCTCCCACTCCGATTACCTTGATGATGCTCGGGTTGCTCGTTTTGAGACGAAACCGGATATCCGTTCCTTCTGCTTCTCCTGCCATAATCCACTCCGTTTTTTATGTTATTCTTCAGTTACCTTGTTAGTGAAATCCTCAAGTTTCTCCCTAATCTTCTTCCAAATCTTTCCTTTGTCTTTCTTTTTCTTTCCTTCGTGGCCTCCCGTATGCGCTCCCCCTCCCGCGCCGGGACTGGACGGCGGCATTCCGTTCCCCCCGTCATGTCCGGGTGTCTCCCCCGTATCCACGGCCTTGGGTTCCGCACAATCTATGTTCCCTTCGTTCATCAACGCTAACAAAGTATTCAAGGAACCGTCCTTCGCCACCCGCTCGGCATGAATGCCTCGCAGTGCGAGAGGCACAATGCGGGCGAAACGCGTCTTGCCCGGACGAAGACGGACAGAAGCCGCCTTGTCGAGATTCTTCACATTGGACGCCGCGCCCGAAACGACGATTCCGGCCAACAGCTTGTCCTGATAGCCGCTGTTACGAATCTGAGCCGCCACGTTGCTCAGGATTTCTTCCTCGCGGGCTTCCACGACGTCCACCAACAAACGCTCCTCAATCGTGCGGCCCCCGCTCAACGAAAGGTTCTTGGCCAGTTCTTCACTGCCCGGATCGGAACAAGCCGAGCCGTATTCCCTCTTCATTTCTTCCGCCTCTTCCTCGTCGATTTTCAGGTTGCAAAGATCCAGGGTTATATTGTCCCCTCCTAACGGTATCACTGCCAAATGGCGCAACAGGCTGCCTTTGTAGACTGCGACAGTAGTCGTCCCGTAACCGAAATCCACAAGGGCGCATCCCGAACGCTTCTCCGCATCCGTCAGCACGCATCCGGCCAAGGCCAGCGGCGCCACGAACACGCCGGCCACGTCAAGCCCGGCCTCTTCCACGCATTTCAGGATGTATTCCTTGTTTTCCGCCTTGGCGACGATATTCAGGAATGTCCCCTCTATCCGGTTGCTCAGCACGCCTACCGGATCTGTCGTGGAATCCGAACCCACATGATACTCCTGCGGGACTACCTCCAATATTTCATAGCCGGCATATACCGTGCTACCGTTGGCTTCGAGCAAGGAATCCACCAACTCTTGCGAAACCACGGTTTTCGCGGCGAACTGGCGCGACACCGTGTTCTTCCTTGCCCGCAACGACAGGCCGCCTATCCCGACAAAAGCCTTGCGGACACGCACGCCGTCCAGCGCGTTCTCCATCTTGCCGACAATGCGTTTCAGGCACGTCACGGTCTTGTCTATATTGTAAACCACCCCCTTGCGGACACAGTTCCGCGCGTCCTCCTGTTCGATGTCCAGCACCTGCACGCTGCCGTCCGTGTTCTTACGCCCGGCCACGCCCCGTATCTTCGAGGAGCCGAATTCTATCGCCACGACGATTCCTTTCTCTTCAGCCATATCACTTCTTGTTTTTCTTGCAAATAATTTGATTGTCGTACTTCAGGCTGATTTGGGAGTACTTGTTCCACCCCACCTTGTTCAGCCCTTCCGTATAAAACTTCTTCATCCTGCCCAGTTTGTCTTCCACGTTCGTGGGAAGCCCCAAGAGAATCGTATGCTCCCCCACCCGGGGCACCAGCTCCACTTCTCCATTCTCCAGCACGTGGATCTGCTGGATTTGGCGGTTCCAGAACGGGTTGTCCTGTATCAGCCTCCCCAGGCGGGTCAGGTTCTGCCGGGCATACTGCGGCGTGATGTGTCCGGTAGCCACGGCCAAGTCGGCGTGATAGGACGACTTCGGCATCTGTCCGCCGGCACGGTCCAGATAGTAGTCCTGTCCGTCGGAAGACATGACATGCAGCATGGGAAGCCGTTGCCTGACGCGCACGCACACCTTCCCGCCGGGCGTCTTATAGCACGTTACGTCCTTGATGCAAGGGTCTTTCCGCAAGGCCTCTTCTATCCGGCTCAACATCACCTGCCCCATTTCCCGCCCCGTCGGGTCGCATCCGCGCTTCGCAAGCATCCCCAGCACTTCCCCCGAACGGATGAAACCGGTCTGCAGGCTGTCTTCGACCACGACATCCACGCCGCTGCACACGAGCCCCTCCCCGGGTTTGTTCAGCACCGTTACCGCGGCGACGAAGTAGCAGGCCAGAGCCAGCAACAGCAACACAATGGACAATTTCCTGATCATCTTTCTCTCAGCACCTCAGTAATCCGCGGGGCGCAGGATTCTATGTCCCCGGCGCCCAGCAACATGAACACGTCCGCGTCCGACTCCCGCACCCTTTCCGGCACGTCCTCCTTCCGGCACAGGCTCTTCTTCACCGCAGGTGACAGGCGGTCGTATATCAACCGGCTCGTCACGCCCGGCACGGGCACCTCGCGGGCGGGGTATATGTCCGTGAGGATCACCTCGTCCGCCAGCGAGAGGCTCTCGGCGAACTCCTCATGGAAATCGCGAGTGCGCGTGTAAAGGTGGGGCTGGAATATCGCCGCGACCCTTTTCCCGGGATAAAGTTCGCGGACAGACGCCACGCTTTGCCGTATCTCTGCCGGGTGATGGGCGTAGTCCGTCAGGAATACGGCCTTTCCGCCTTTCAGCCGGAAGTCGAAACGGCGGTCCACTCCTCTGAACGAAGCCATGGCACGCCTTATCTCTTCCGGCGTCGCCCCGCCGATTTGCGCCAGGGCCATGGCCGCCACCCCGTTCTCGACATTGACGCTCACCGGGACTCCCAGCCGCACGTCCTTGACATGCCCCAAGGGGGAAACGAAGTCGAAACGTATCTCTCCGCCGCCGGCACGGATGCCCTCCGCATGGAAATCCCCGCGTTCACGGCCGTAGGAATAGGACGTCACCCCCTCCTGCACGTCCGGCCGCATCTCCATTCCCTCGTGCGACACCAGGAAACCTCCCGGGCGGATCAGGGAAGTGTATTTCCTGAAACTTTCCAGATAAGCCTCCTTCGTCCCGTAGACGTCCAGATGGTCGGGGTCCGTGGCCGTGATCACGGACGCATACGGGGTCAGCCAGTGGAAGGAACGGTCGAACTCGTCGGCTTCGACTACCACGTAACCGCTCTCCGGGGAAAGGATGTAATTCGTGCCGTAATTCTTGGCGATGCCGCCCAGAAAGGCGCTGCATCCCACGTGGCTTTGGTGCAGGATGTGGGCCGCCATGGCCGACGTGGTGGTTTTCCCGTGGGTCCCCGCCACGCAAAGCCCCTTATGCGTCCGCGTCAGCATGCCCAGCACGCGCGCGCGTTTCGCCGTCTCGAACCCGTTCGCCCTGAAATAGGCCAGCTCGGCATGGCTGTCGGGGACGGCCGGCGTGTAAACCACCAGGCAGGTGTCCTTGTCCCGGCACTCCGGGGGGATTTGTTCCACGTCCTCTTCATAGTGGATCCGAGCGCCCTCCTCCTGCAGCTTCCGCGTGAGGCTCGAAGGCTCGCGGTCGTAACCTCCCACGCAAAGCCCTTTCCGCAGGAAATAACGGGCTATGGCGCTCATGCCGATCCCGCCTATCCCCACGAAATACACTGCCTTCATCGCGTTCGTTTCCATCTCTACTTCTTCCTCTCCCTATATGACACGGCAAGCCTGCAGACCTCCTCCGCGATGCGTCCGGCGGAGTCGGCAAAGGCCATCGCCCTGATGTTCCGGCTCAGCGCGGACAGCTTGTCGCCGTCGCGGACCACGTCCAAGGCCAGGCCGACCAACTTGTCGGCGGCCTCGGAGTCCCTGACGAGAAGCGCGGCCTGCCTGCCTGCCAAGGCCAGCGCGTTCTTGGTCTGGTGGTCCTCGGCCACGTTCGGCGAAGGCACCAATATGGCCGGCTTGCCCAACAGGCACAGTTCCGAGATGCTGCCGGCCCCGGCCCTTGAAACGACCAAATCGGCCGCCGCGTACGCGTCTTCCATCCTGGCGATGAAGCCCGTCACGGACAGGTTGTCCGGCTTTCCCTTCAGCCTCAGCTGCTCCTGCACGCGGGCGAGGTAACGGCCTCCCGTCTGCCAGAGGAACTGCACGCCGGAGTCCGAGATGGCCGCGAGGTGGGCGAGCACGCTCTCGTTCAGGGTGCGCGCCCCCAGGCTCCCGCCTGTCAGGAGCACCGTCTTCCGCCCCGGCGACAGGCCGAAGCCCGCCAGCGCCTCTTCGCGGCTCTTGGCGTTTTCCAGCAGGCCCCGACGGACCGGATTCCCCGTCAGGACGATTTTCTCCTTCGGGAAGAAACGCTCCATGCCGTCGTAAGCCACGCAAATCCTGTCGGCCCGCCTCGCCAGCAGCTTGTTGGTCACGCCGGCGTACGAGTTCTGTTCCTGTATCAGCGTGGGGATTCCCATAGCCCCGGCCGCGGCCAACGTGGGGCCGCTGGCGTAGCCTCCCACGCCCACGGCCGCCATCGGCCTGAAGTCGCGGATTATCCTCTTCGCCAGCCCGAGGCTTTTCCAGGCCTTGGAGAGCACGGCGACGTTCCTCAGCAGGTGCTTGCGGTCGAAGCCGCAAACCGGCAGCCCCTTGATGGGATAGCCGGCCGCCGGGACGCGCTGCATCTCCATCCGCCCCTCGGCCCCGACGAACAGTATCACGGCTTCCGGGTGCCGCGACTTGACGGCGTCCGCAATGGCCACGGCGGGGAATATGTGTCCTCCCGTTCCTCCCCCGCTCACGATGATCCTCAGCTCTTCCCTCATGAAACCGAATTTCACCAGCAAAAATAATAATAAATCTGGTATTTCCTCCCCCTTTTCCCCCTTATTTTGTTCCGAGGGGGAATTATTTCTTACACCGCCGTCTTCCGCGGCCTGCCGCCCCGCGCCTTCGCGGAAGACGGCGAGCCGTTCTCAGCCGAACGGTTTTCAAATCTCAGGCGAACGGGAAACCGTTCGCCTGAGAAACGTCCTTCAATCTGCGGAGAAAAATCCGGGGGATGCAAGCCGCTGGGAACAAGGCCACTATGAGCGAAGCCGCCTGCGGCTTGCACCCAAGGGGCAAGCCGCAGGCGGCGAACCACAGATCATGACGAGGGGGGGGCGGCCCCGGCTCCTTCCCGCCGGCGCGGCCGCCCCCCTCGCGCGCCTCTCCTCAACCCTCCTTCCCCTCCGCCGCCGCGGGCCTTTTCCGGGCCGAACGGCTCACGCTCAGGATGACTCCCATGTAAACGCAGTTGATGAAAGTGGACGTGCCTCCCTTGCTGACCAACGGCAAGGGCTGTCCCGTCACGGGGAAGACCCCGACGGCCACCGCCATGTTGACCATGGCCTGCGTGACGAGCATCAACGACAGCCCCATCACGAGGAAGGCCGGGAAGTTCCGCTCGCACCGGTTGGCTATCCTGGCCGACCGGAAGAGCAACACGATGTACAGGAACATGACGAAGGCACCGCCGCCCAGCCCGAGCTCCTCTATGACGATGGCGTAAATGAAGTCCGAGAACGACTGCGGCAGGAAGTCGCGTTCCACGGAGTTCCCCGGCCCGCGGCCTATCACGTTGCACGTGGCGATGGCTATCTTGGCGTGCGTCACCTGCGGGTTCTTCGTCAGGTCGTAGTCCGCCGCGTCCTCCGGCATATCCCCGTGCCCGCGCACGCGGCTGGCCCACGTCGGCAAACGGTGCAGGCCGGGCCATTCGCTCATGGAGCTTATCGCGGAATCCGGCGCGAGACGCAGGAACGCGAACAAGAGGATCCCCGCGACGACGATAGTCCCCGACAACGTGCCCAGCTGCTTCCAAGGCACCCCGCCGATGAACATCATGACCAGGACGACAAGGAAGGTCATGGCGGCCGTGGAGAAGTTCTCGGGCACGATCAGCAGGCAGAACACGGCCGACACGCCCATGATCCACTTGAACGCGCGGGGTTGCGCCCCGGCCTCGTCGCGCATGCCCGCGAGGAGCGTGGCCGTCGTGGCTATCAACACGCCCTTGGCTATCTCGGAAGGCTGGAAGCCGATGCCGCCCACCTCGAGCCAGCGGCTCGCGCTGTTCACCCTGGCGGCGAACAAGGCCGCCACGAGCAGGAGCAGCGACAGCGGTATGCCGGCCAAAGGTATTAGCTTGAAATAACGGCACGGTATCTTATGCACCAATATCGCGGCCAGCACGCCCACGGCGAAATACGAGGCATGCTGCAGGATAGGCTTCCAATAATGGCCTGTCCCGTAGCTCATGTTGCTGGAAGCACTATACACTTCTATGATGGATATGACGCCGAGGAAGAACAAGACCGTCCAGATGACCTTGTCGCCTTCGAACACGTTCCACTTCTTCAAGACTTTCGCCGGTGTGACCATTTCGCTCGCCTCCTTGCCTTACAACGCCCTTACCGCTGACTTGAACTGTTCGCCGCGGTCTTCCATGTCCCTGAACAGGTCGAAACTGGCGCAACACGGGCTCAGCAACACGGTGTCGCCCGGACGGGCCATTCTGCGGCACGCGCGCACGCAGTCTTCCATGCTGTGGGTGTCGGCGACAGGTAGGCCGAACGAGCCGAAGAAGTCATGGAGCTTGCGGTTGTCCGCGCCGAGGAACACCAGCCCCACGCACTTTTCCCGCACCAGCCCGGCTATGGCCTCGTAATCGTTCCCTTTGTCCTTCCCTCCCAGGATCAACACCGTGGGCGTTTCCATGCTCTCCAATGCATACCGGCAGGCGTCCACGTTGGTGGCCTTCGAATCGTCGACGTAATCCACGCCGCGCACGCGCGCCACTTTCTCCAGCCGGTGTTCCACGCCCTCGAAATCCTCCAGGCTCTGCCGTATCACTTCGCTCCTCACCCCGGCCGCGCCGGCCGCGATGCCCGCCGCCAGGGAATCGCAAATGTTGCGCCGCCCGGCCGAAGCCAACGACTCCTGCTCCATCTCGAAACGCGCGGGGTACTCTATCACGTACCGCCCGCCGGACACGTAACCTGCCATGCCTTCCTTCTTCAGGACGGAGAACGGGCATTTCCTGGCCTTGACCCGGTATTTCCCCAGTTCTTTCCGGATAACCGGGTCGTCATCCCAGTAAACGAAAACATCCGTCTCCTCCTGGTTCCGCAGGACGCGCATCTTGGCATCCACGTAATTCTGCATGCAATGGCCGTAACGGTCCAGATGGTCGGGCGTGATGTTGAGCAACACGGCGATGTCGGCCCGGAAACGGTACATGTCGTCCAACTGGAAACTGCTCAGCTCTACCACATAGTAATCATGTTCCTCCTCCGCCACCTGCAAGGCCAGGCTCCGGCCGATGTTCCCGGCCAGCCCCACGTCATAGCCCGCGGCCTTGAGGATGCGGTAAATCAAGGATGTCGTGGTGGTCTTTCCGTTGCTGCCCGTGACGCAAACCATCTTGGCGCGCGTATGCCGCCCGGCGAACTCTATTTCCGAGACGACGGGAATGCCCGCGGCCTTCACTTTCGACACAATCGGCGCGTCGCCCGGTATGCCCGGGCTCTTCACCACCTCGTCCGCGTTCAAGACCAGGCTTTCCGTATGTCCGCCCTCTTCCCACGCGATTCCGCGACGGCCCAGCACGTCCGCGTAGCGGGGACTGACCTTTCCCGAGTCGGACACGAACACGTCAAAGCCCTTTTCCTGAGCCAGCACCGCGGCACCCACGCCGCTTTCGCCCGCTCCCAATATTGCCATTCTTTTCCCCATGGCTCCTCCCTTATCTGATTTTTAACGTTATAATCGTCATGGCCGCCAGGATGACCGTGATGATCCAGAAGCGGATCGTGACCTTCGGCTCTAACCAACATCCCTTAGGCCAGTTGCACAGCACCCTCACGTCCGAGGCCAACTGCCCCGGGCGCACCCGGAAAGCGTCATGTACCGGTGCCCGCTTGAACACTCTGAGCTTCATCCCCCTCCTGTTCCCCCATTTCGCGCAGTTCACCTGCAGAATCACGCTCAGGCTCTCCATCAGGAACACGAAGCACATCAGGGGGACAAGCAATTCCTTATGGATGATGACGGACGTCACGGCTATGATGCCTCCGATGGACAAGCTGCCCGTGTCCCCCATGAAAACCTGCGCAGGATAGGCGTTATACCACAAGAAACCGACCAATGCCCCCACGAAGGCACAGATGAAGATGACCAGTTCCTCCGAACCGGGTATGTACATGATGTTCAGGTAACTGGCAAGAGCCATGTGGCTGGACACGTAGGCCAATACCCCCAACGCCACGCCGATGATGGCCGAATTCCCCGCCGCCATGCCGTCCATGCCGTCATTCAGATTCGCCCCGTTGGACACGGCGACCACGACCAACGTGGTCATGACCACGAACAAGAACCACCCGGCAGCCGTCTTGTACTTTCCGCAAAAGCTCATGACCTCGGCATAGTCCAGGTTGTTGTCCTTCACGAACGGTATCGTGGTAACGGTCGATTTCACCCTCTCGCTCTTGTGCACGACCACTTCGGTGTCGCCCGCGCGCCGCGTCGACGCGTTCTCCCGAATCACGGCATCGGGACTAAGCCACAGCGTCAGGCCGACAAGGAGCCCCAAAAGTGCCTGCCCCGCCAACTTGTACACAGGACGCAAGCCGTCCTTGCTTACTTTCATCTTGATGTAATCGTCCGCAAGCCCCAAGGCGCCCAGCCACACGGTCGTAACCAGCATCAGCATCATATAGATGTTGCGCAAGCGCCCGAAGAGCAGGCAAGGGACAATGACGGACACGATGATAATCACGCCGCCCATCGTGGGCACGCCTTTCTTCTCCACGCCGTAAGGGTCTATCGAGACATCGCGCTGCGCCTCGCTCACGCCATGGCGTTTCATCCACTTGATGAAGTATTCCCCGAACCAGACGGAAATGACCAGCGACAGAATCAGGGTCAGCAAAGCCCGGAAAGAGATGTAAGTCCATATATGCGAGCCGGGAATCCCGCACTCTCCTAAAAAACGGAACAAATAATACAACATGCGCGCAACGGTTAAATGCCAAACGCTTCCTTTATCACCTCATGGTCGTCGAAATGATGCTTCACTCCCTTCACCTCCTGATAGTCCTCGTGTCCCTTCCCGGCCACCAGCACCACGTCGCCGGGCCGTGCCATCATGCAGGCCGTGCGTATGGCCTCCCTGCGGTCGGGAATGGAGACAACCTTGCGCATCTGTTCCTTGCCGAGCCCGGCCAACATGTCGTCGATGATTTCCTGCGGCTCCTCGAAACGCGGGTTGTCGCTGGTGATGATTACCCTGTCGCTGCCTTCCACTGCCTCCCGCGCCATGAGAGGACGCTTGCCCTTGTCGCGGTTGCCGCCGGCCCCGCATACCGTGACGACCTTGCCCCGCCGCCTCAGTATCTCGTTCACGGTCGACAGCACGTTGGCCAGAGCGTCGGGCGTGTGGGCGTAATCGACAATGGCCGTCACTCCTTCTTTCGAACGGATCGTCTCGAACCGCCCGTTCACCGGGCGCAGCGCGCTAAGAGCCACCAAGACCTCCTCCGGCACGCGCCCCATGCAAACGGCGGCGGCGTACACGGCTAACAAGTTGGACACGTTGAAGCGGCCTATGAAAGGGACGCTCACTTCCCTGCCGCCGACCTCCAGACACATCCCCTCGAACGACTCTTCCAACACCTTCGCCTTGAAGTCAGCCGCCGCGCGCAGGGAATAAGTCTTCACCGCGGCCTTCGTGTTCTGCACCATGAACATTCCGTTGCGGTCGTCCGCGTTCGTCACGGCGAAAGCTCCCTCGGGCAGGCCGTCGAAGAACGCCTTCTTGGCGTCGCGGTAGTTCCCGAACGTCTTATGATAATCCAAATGGTCGCGCGTAAGGTTCGTAAAGATGCCGCCCGCGAACTTCAGCCCCGCGATACGATGCTGGGCCACCGCATGCGAACTGACTTCCATGAAAGCGTACTTGCACCCTTCGTCCGCCATACGCCCCAGCAAGCGGTTCAGCGTAATCGGGTCGGGAGTGGTATGCTCCGTGGGGACAGCCTCGCCGTCCACGTAATTGCAGACCGTGGAACAAAGTCCGCACTTGAAGCCGGACTTACGGAACATCTCATACAACAAGGTGGCAATCGTGGTCTTCCCGTTCGTGCCGGTCACGCCGACAAGTCGCAGCTTGGAGGTCGGGTCTCCGTAAAACGCCGTGGCCAGCCGCCCCGCCGCGCTTTCGGAATCCTCCACCTGTACGTACGTTACTCCCTCGGCCTGCGTCTCCGGCCAGGCCTCGCACGCCACGGCCACGGCTCCTTTCTCCACTGCCTTGCCGATGTAAGCGTGGCCGTCGGCCTGCGTCCCCTTGACGGCGACGAACAAGTCGCCCGGCCGCACAAGCCGCGAATCCATGTTGATTCCCTTGATGTCCCGTGCAGTGCCGCCCGCGACCCGGACGGCATTCACGCTTTCCAGCAGGATACCCAGCTCCATCATCATTCTTCCCCCCCTTATCTTTTCAGTTTGACATGCACGGTTTGCCCTTTCCTATGCCTGGCGAACGGCGGGACGCTCTGCGAGACCACGCGCCCCACGCCTTCCAGCCTCACTTTCAACCCCCTGCTCTCCAGCATATACACGGCATCTCTCGCTCCCATGCCCCTGACATCCGGCACGATTCCCATTGGAGTGTCGTCACGGCGCAACGTCACGGCTTTCCCCCCGTTCTCGGCTTTCCCCCAGACGCGCTTGCCGCCTTCGTCCGCCTTCCAGTCCTGCCTGAAAGGGATGTCCAGTTCTTCCAGCACCGCCCGAACGGCGTCCAAGTCCCCGTCCAGCACGTCGGGGACGAACACCGAAGCCGAGTCCGACGCCTCCGACACGTCGCGGAAAACCCCTTTCGCCATGACGCTCTGGGCTATCTCGCTGAACACCGGGCCGCAATGTCCGCCCCCCGATGCCGGGAGTCCGGGCTTTTGTATGGCGACGATGCAGCTGTACTTCGGCCGGTCCGAGGGAAAGTAGCCGCAGAAGCTGATGAGGTATTTCATCCGTCCTCCGCGGTAGCCGTCGCGCCCTTGCGCCACCTGCGCCGTGCCCGTCTTGCCAGAGACCTTGAAATCCTTGCATCCGGCCTTCCTGCCCAGCCCCTTGCTCACCACCATCTCCAATATCCCCCGGATGTCGTCCAGTGTCTTCGGGGAGCAGATCCGCTCCTTGATGACTTCCACCGGGAACTCGCGCACGATTTCGCCGTTCTTCCGGACAGCTTTCACGAAGCGCGGGCGCACCATCTTCCCGCCGTTGGCTATGGCGTTGTAGAAAGTCAGCGTGGCTATCGGCGGCATCTGGGTCTCGTACCCGATGCTCATCCACGGCAAGGCTGTCTTCGACCAATTGCTGCCGTCCTCTTTCGGGCGGCGCACCCGCGGCTCCCCGCTTCCCGCCAGAGGTATGTGCAGCGGGACGCCCACTCCCTCGCGGTACAGCCCGTCCACGAACTTCTCCGGATGATCCTTGTAGTTGTCGTCTATCAGGCGGCTTACCCCGACGTTGGAGGAATACATCAACACTTCGGGCACGCTGATTCTCCCGTAACCGCCGCGCCGCCAGTTGTGGTCCTTCATCACCCGCCCGTGCATCTCCCACTGGCCGTTGCCGGTGTCCACGAAGTCGTCCTTCGAGATCTTCCCGTCCTCCAATGCCACCATGATGGAAGCCGTCTTGAAGGTGGAGCCCGGCTCCATCAGGTCGGACACGGCGTTGTTCTTCACCTCGCGATACTCGCCGTCCCCGCACTTCGTCATGTTCACGATGGCTTTCACGTCGCCCGTGGCCACTTCCATCAGCACCGCCACGCCCACGTCGCCGTTGATGTTCTTAAGCTGTCTCAGCAACGCCTTCTCCGCCGCGTCCTGCATGGACACGTCGATGGTCGTCTCGATGTCGTTGCCGTCCACGGGGGGCACGTCCACCAGGCTCAGCCACTTGTTGCGCACCTTGGCGCGATGCGACACGCCTTCCTTGCCTCTCAGGATGGAATCGTAGGAAAGCTCCAGCCCGTAACGCGCCGAATCCTTGCTGGCGTAAAGGTCTCCCAGCGTGCGCGTGGCCAGCGAGCCATAGGGCTTCTTCCGCCGGTTGAACTCCTCGGCGTAGAACCCGCCCTTGAAAGGGGACTCCCGGAACAACGGCAGTCTCTTGCATTCCTTGTACTGGAGGTAAGAGATTCTCCGTCCGTAAACCAGCCAGTTCCTCCGCCTCAGCCGCTTCCCCGTTTCCAGCCGTTTCCTGAACTGTCCGGCGGTCTTGTCGGGGAAGATCTCACTCAGCCCTTGCGAGATGGAATCCATCTCGGCCTCCAGCACGCTGTCCCTCCAAGCCTGCAGTTCCCTGGCCGTTTCCGGATTCCTGTCCGACGCGACGAAGTCCATGTAAATCTTGTATTCCGGCAAGGAGCTGGCCATGATCTGCCCGTCGGCCGAAAAGATGTTCCCGCGCTCGGCGGGGACGGACACGTTCTCCTTCACCAGCTTGCGGCTCACGCGTGTCCAATACTCGCTCTCGGCGAACACCAGGTAGGCCGCATTGCCCAATATGTACAAGCCGCCCAGGCTCGCCAGCACGATGACCACGAAGAAGCGGGGCATTATCTTTTTGTTGTCGAAGTTCATTCTTCTTCCTCGTTTTGGGGTTTGATCAGGAAAGGAGGCTCCTTCGGGCTTTGCAGCACGCTGTCCGGGGTCTGCCTCAGGCTTTCCTCTATCTGGCTTTGCCGCGTCCTCACGGTCAGCTCGCTGCGCCGGGCCAGCGCGCGGTATCTCGCCTCCGTCAGTTCCGTCCTCGACTTCTCGATCTCAATCATCTCCTGCTCCGCGGAATAACGGTTCGTGATATAGATGACGGCAAGGAACGTGCAGAGCGAAATCAATCCCGTCTGGCGGCGAAGCCACCCGGCCGTGAGGATGTCCCCGCCCAGTATCTCGCGCAAGGAGACGTTAGGGCGCTGGTCCGCGCCCCCGCTTCCCGCGGAAGCCTCGGCGCCCGCCGCGGGCTCTTCCCCGGGCTCCGGCGACGCGCCGTCCCCGTCAGCCACGCCTCCGTCGGGCGCGGCCTCCCCCGCGCCGGGGCTTCCGGCCGCTTCTTCCGCGCCCGCGCCCGCGTCGCCCGCGCACGTCTTCCTTTCCCGTTCCGTTTCTTCCTTCATCCTTTATCTCTTTTCCGCGATTCTCAACTTGGCGCTGCGGCTGCGCGGGTTCGCGCGCCGCTCCTCTTCCCCCGGCACTATCGCCTTGCTGCTTACGGCCCTGAACGGGCAGTCCGCGTTGCCGTAGAAATCCTGTATCCGTTCGCCCTCCACGTTCCCCGTCCTGACCAGGTTCTTCACCATCCGGTCTTCCAGGGAATGATAGGCCAGCACCACCA
This sequence comes from uncultured Paraprevotella sp., assembly GCA_964412085.1. GTDB lineage: Bacteria > Bacteroidota > Bacteroidia > Bacteroidales > Bacteroidaceae > Paraprevotella. Next base: position 30,091 of record CAYPMY010000009.1, read on the forward strand.
GGCGTCCCCCCGTCCGGAGCAGTCCTGCGGCGGCCTCCAGCATCTCCTTCAAGGCATCCGGCTCCTGGTTCACTTCCATGCGCAGGGCCTGGAACGCCTTGGCCAGCTCTTTCTTCTCCCGGCCGCGCCCGAACAGGGGCATCGCCACCTCCGCGAACTCTTCCGCCGTCTCCAACCGCCGGCACCGCCGGGCTTCCGCCACCCGCGCCGCCAGCCTGCGGGCATCCCTCAGTTCGCCGTACCGGCGGAAGATGCCGGCCAGCCGCTCTTCCGCGTAACCGTTCAGCACGTCGGCCGCAGTCAGCCGCGCCCGCCTGTTCATCCGCATGTCCAGCCTGCCGGAACGGAAGGAGAACCCCCGTCCCTCATCGTCGAAATGGTGGCTCGACACGCCCAGATCGGCCAGCAACCCGTCCAGCCGCCCCACGCCGTAATAGCGCATCCAGTTCTTCAGGTACCGGAAATTGCTCCGCACGAACGTGAAACGCCCGTCCGCGACGATGTTCGCCTCGGCATCCGCGTCCTGGTCGAACCCGTACAAACGCCCCCCGGCGTCCAGCCGCGACAGGATTTCCACGCTGTGCCCCCCGCCCCCGAACGTGACGTCGGCGTACGTCCCGGCAGGATCCACCACCAGCGCGTCTATGCTTTCCTTCAGCAAGACTGGGACATGATAAGCCTTTTCCTCCATCGGCGTTCCGCATTGCACAAGTCCAAAGGTACGGATTTCCCGGGAAGGCTTGCACCTTCGCGGTGAAATATTTATCAACAGCCCTTGTAGATAACTCGCCCGCCCCGCAGGAAGCCCGCGTCGTCCGCCCCGCCTGCGGGAAGCGGCACGGGCACGCGCGTCCCGACAGGACTGGCCGCCGGCGCGTCCATGCTTTCTTCCTGCAATACAGGGACATGGCAAGCTCCTCCGTTCCTCCCGCCGGCGTTCCGCGCCGCACAAGGCAAAGGTACGGATTTCCCGTGAAGGCGCGCGCCTTCGCGGCGAAATGTTTATCAACAGCCCTTGTAGATAACTCGGCCGCCCCGCAGGGGACCCGCACCCCTCCGCTTCGGGCCGTCCCCCCGACCGCAAGCCCTGCGCACGGGGAGGGCAAGCCGG
>CAYPMY010000010.1:0-7720 GCA_964412085.1 uncultured Paraprevotella sp.
GAAGAACGCCATCCTCGCCATCCCGCAGCCGTTCCGCAACAACATCGGCGACGCGCGCGTCCCGGAGGCACAGTCGGCCTGCGTCGCCTTGGGCCGCACCCTCGACCAGGAACTGAAGAGAGCCGTCCTGTCCCCGAGCGGGGAGGAAGCCGTAACCGACGCGGAACTGGACAGCATCGTAAGCGGGTTCGTGGACAACGTGGTGCTGCCTACTTACAAGGATCTGAAGGAAAAGAACACCGCCCTCTGCTCCGCCGTGCAACGCCTCTACGACGCTCCCGGCAACGACACTTTCGAAGCCGCCTGCGACGCATGGCTCGTGGCGCGCACCCCATGGGAACAGAGCGAAGCCTTCCTCTTCGGCCCCGTCGACATCCTCGGCCTCGACCCGAACATGGACAGCTGGCCCCTCGACCAAGAAGCCATCGTCAACATCCTGGAGTCCGGGCACTTCGACGACCTGGACTGGGAAGACGGCGACACGGACGAGGAAATCACGGCCTCGCAGGAGGTGAGGGGCTTCCACACCTTGGAGTTCCTGCTCTTCAAGAACGGCAACCCGCGTACCGTCCCCGCACGGTGAACCCCGGCCCACGCGCACCGCACAGGCGCAAAGGCCAAGGCTTCCCCCGTGCGAGACAGCCTTCCCCATGCGGCACATGAAAAGCAAAGACGAAAAAACAGACAAGTCCCGATGCACGACATTATAATAAGGTGTATGGTCCTGCTCCCCCTGGTTGCCGGCCTTGCCGCCTGCGACGACGACGGGCTCGACATAAGGGACGTGGAAATCCCCCAAGGCTACGCCCTCTCGGCAGGAATCTCCACCGTATTCCTCAACAGCTCCGTCGCATACGACACGCAGGCCGACTGGATAGGCTCCGACCCCGACTACGCCATGCGCTTCCGCGACGGCGACGGGCTGTACGACGACACGCGCACCCTCTCGGGCGGCCTCGGCCCCGTCTACGCGGGATATTCCTGCGGAAGTTGCCACCGCAACGCCGGACGCACGAGGCCCGAACCGTGGAACGGCGGAGGCGGCTACGGCGAAGGGGGTAGCGGCTCCTACGGCTTCTCTTCCATGCTGGTATATGTCAGCCGCAAGAACGGCGCGTTCTTCCAGGACTACGGGCGCGTGCTTCACGACCAAGCCATCTACGGCGTAAGGCCGGAAGGCAAGCTGAACGTCAAGTGGCATTACGCGAAAGGGGCGTTCCCCGACGGGGAGCCCTACGAGCTGTGCTATCCCGAATACAGCATCGACGAATGGTACGCCGACAGCGTCGCGCCCCAAGACCTGTTCTGCACCGTCAGAATCCCGCTGCGCCATGTCGGCATGGGGCCGATGATGGCCATCGACCGGCACGAGATAGAGCGGCTGGCCGCCAACAGCGACTACCCGGAATACGGCATCAGCGGACGCGCCAACTATGTCACGGAAAAAGGGAAACTGCAATTAGGACTGAGCGGCAACAAGGCACAGCATGCAGACCTCACCGTGGAGCTCGGCTTCAGCAGCGACCTCGGCATCACCAACAGCCGCTATCCGGAGGAAATCTGCGAGGGACAGCTCCAGATGCACGAGGGGAGCATGATGGGACTGACATACGACCAGCTGGACATCAGCGCGGAGGAAATGGAGGACGTGGACTTATACATGCAAGGGCTCGGCGTACCGGCCCGCCGCGACGTGGACGACCCGACGGTGAAACGCGGGGAGGAAATGTTCCACCAAGCCCGATGCCACCTCTGCCATACCCCCACGCTGCATACCCAGCCCCGCGGCTCCACCCTGCTGCTCGGCACGCAACTGACGTGGCTCGGCTCACAGACCATCCACCCCTACTCCGACTTCCTCCTCCACGACATGGGAAGCGAAACCATGGGCGTGGGACTGAATGACAATTACGTGAGCGGACTCGCCCGCGGCAACGAGTGGCGCACCACTCCGCTTTGGGGCATCGGCCTGCAGGAAAAAGTCAACGGACACACCTTTTTCCTCCACGACGGACGCGCCCGGAACTTCACCGAAGCCATCTTGTGGCACGGCGGAGAAGGGGAAGCCTCGAAAAACCTGTTCAGACAGATGAAGAAAGAAGACCGCGAGGCACTCGTCCGGTTCCTGCAATCCCTATGACAAGGCGGGGAAAGACCTGCGGGCAGGACAAGCACCACACAAAGGAAAAAAACAGGAAACAATGAAAAAGACATTTGCAACGGCCATCTTGGCGGCCCTCCCCCTCGCCGCCATGGCACAATACGAAGAGGGAAGCGAAAACGGCGTGGTGTCGTTGGCCGGGCGCGAAGGCTTCTCCATCCAGACAAGGAAAGCCGACTTCGTATTCAAGCCCTACCTGCTGGTGCAGACTGCCGCCAACGTCAACTGGTACGACGACGAGGGGCTGGACAAGGCTTACAACCAGGACAACCTCGCCAATTCGGGGTTCTCCGTGCCGTATGCCGTACTCGGTTTCACAGGCAAGGCGTGGGGCAAGGTGTCGTTCAACCTCTCCGTCAACGCCGCCGCCAGCGGCGGGGCCATCCTCCAGCAGGCATGGATAGACGTGGCCGTGAAAGAAACCTTCGCCGTGCGCGTCGGCAAATTCAAGACCCCTTTCTCCCACGGTTGCCTGACCACGCTGGGCGAAACCATGATGCCCGCGCTCCCCGCTTCCCTGACCGCCCCGGTCATCATGCCTTATTCGCTCAACGCCGTCACACCCAACATCGGGACGGGATTCGACCTCGGCGTGGAAATCCACGGTCTCGCAGCCGGCAAGTTCGGATATGAAATTGGAGTCTTCAACGGTACTGGCGCATCGGTCAACACGGCCACGAACACCGCCAGCGACGACTGGCACATCCCGTCCCTGCTCTACGCCGGACGTTTCACCTTCATGCCGAAAGGCATCATGCCAGCCACGCAAGGCAACCCCGACCGCCTGCACGAAGACAAATGGATGTTGGGCGCAAGCGCCAGCCTGAACGTGGAAAGCGAGAGCGAAAGCACCAACGACACCCGCGCCGGACTGGAGTTCGCCATACTGAAAGGCAGGCTTTACGCCGGAGCCGAAGCCTACTACATGCACGTGGATTTCACCCGCCGTCAAAAGATAGGCAAGTCTTACGATTACCTGGGCGGCTACGTCCAAGGCGGTTATTTCGTGGCTCCCCGCGTGCAGGTCGCCGCACGTTACGACTTCTTCAACCGCAACGGCATGGACACGAACGGTTGCCTCAACATGCCGGCCTTGGGATGCAACTATTTCTTCAAGAACTGCAACCTGAAACTGCAAGCCATGTACCAGTTCATCGGGCGCACCGGACACGACACGCAACTCGACCGGGACAACGACGACCTCGGGCTGGCCAAGCACTCGGGCACGATACAATTGCAATACTCTTTCTAATATTCGTTAATTCGTCCGACAAAGAATCCGCAATGAAAAAAAACATGGTATATTTGCTCCTGTCCGCGGCAATGGGGCTCACGGCCTGCGACGACGGGGACATCCCGCGAAAAGAACGCACGGCCACGCAGGGCGGCCATACGGCCAAACTGACCGGACACATCACCGGCGCGGACAGCTGGCCGGAATATTACCAACTCGTGCTGGCCGGGTTCGGGGACAGTGAATACGCCGTCACGCAAGTGTCCGTCGGCCCCGGCCCCGGCGATGACGTGAACCTCACCTTGCCAAACATCGGAAGCGGGGTGAAAACCATTGAGCTATGCGTGACCGACCGGTTGCGCAAACGCGTCCTGACGTATAAAAGCCTCGACGTGGCCTCGGCTCAGGGAGACACCCTCTACATGGAAGCCGGACAGGTGGATGCCGGCATGTATGCGGCCATACAAGAGAACATATTCGACAAGACCTGCGCACAGTGCCACGGAGGAAGCACCTCTCCCGCTGCCGGGCTTTACCTGACGGCAGGCAAGAGCCACGCCAGCCTTGTGAACCAGCCGTCCACGCAGGTCGACGGCGGCATCCGCGTCATTCCGGGCAATGCCGGAGAAAGCATCCTCCACAAGGTAATCAACCCCGGCAATGTGCCCGGCTTAGGCTTCAGCCACGGGGATATCATAACTTCATCAACCGCCCTGCGGCTCATAGACGAATGGATCAACGCAGGTGCCAAAGAATAGGAAAGGATAGGGACGACATGGATAAGGACAAGGTTTTTTGGGAAGACCTGGGCGTGACGGCGGAAATATCCGCCTTCAACCCGCAAGGCAAGACAGGAGAATTCCACGTCATGCTGCATGTGGAGCCGAAGGGAGAACTCTTCGAGGGGCAACTCGGACGAATCTACGAAGGAGAAAAAAGGCTGTCGCGGCTGCCGCAGGTCATGGGTGCCGATGTCATCCTGAAACGATACTTCCTCAGCGACTCGGCCAACCAACAGCCCCTGATGAAACACGAGGCCGACTGTTCCGTGTCCGTCATCCAGCAACCGCCGCTCGACGGCGGCAAGATAGCCGCATGGCTGTATCTGCAGAAAGGTGTCAAAGTGGCCAACGTGAACGGAGTCATCGTCGCGGAACACAACGGATACCGCCATTTATGGAAGATGGGAATGCACGAGCACAAGGGCGACTCGGCCTGGCAGACGGAATCCCTGCTCATCAGTTACGAGGAGACCTTGCAGGACTTCGGTGCCACGCTGGCAGACAACTGCGTCCGCACGTGGTTCTTCGTTCGCGACGTCGACACGCAGTACGCCGGCATGGTGAAGGCGCGCAAGGAAAACTTCGCCGCACAAGGGCTCACCGAACAGACCCACTACGTCAGCAGTACGGGCATCGGCGGACTTCCCGCCGACACGCGAGCCTTGGTACAGCTGGGAACGTATGCCGTCACGGGGTTTGAGCCCTCGCAGCAACGCTATCTGCACGCCCCCGCCCACCTGAGTCCCACTTACGAATACGGGGTCACTTTCGAACGGGGCACGGTCATGGAATACGGCGACCGCGCACACCTGTTCATCAGCGGCACGGCCAGCATCGACCACAAGGGGAAAGTCGTGCATGCCGGCGACATCGTGAAACAGACCCGGCGCATGTGGGAGAATGTCGGAGTCCTGCTCGAAGAAGGCGGCTCGTCATTCGACGATGTCATGCAGATAATCGTCTATCTCCGCGACTTCTGCGATTACCCGACCGTGAAGGAGATGTTCGACCGGCGATTCCCCGACGTTCCGAAGGTCATCACCCTCGCGGCGGTATGCCGGCCCGCGTGGCTCGTCGAAATGGAATGCATCGCCGTGAAGGAGTGCCGCAACGGAAAATATCGTGACCTTTAAGGATTCTGTCCGGCAATCCCCCCGCACCATGAAATCATTCCCTTTCATAGCACTTTCCTGTGCCGCCGCTGCCATAGGCATATCCACGTTCGTGGAAGATGCCCACGGCACGGCTTTCATCCATGCCCATGTCTACGGCACCTGGTGGTTCACGCTGTCATGGACTGCCGCCATGGCCACCGCCGCCGCGCTTTTCGTGCGCCGCAAGACGTGGAAGGACATCCCGCTTCTCGTCCTCCATCTCGGCTTCGGCGTGATATTCGCCGGTGCGCTCGCCACCTCCTTTACTGGACATAAGGGAATATTGCACCTGCGCAAAGGCCAGCCCGTGGGAGAATACGTCGACGAACGGAAACGGCCGGCACGCCTGCCTTTCATGATGCGTCTGGACAGCTTCCACATAGAACACTATCCGGGCACGGAAACCCCTTCCGACTACGTGAGCCATATCTCCTGCCTCCAAGCGGGCGGCATCCTTGCCCGGCCGGTCGTTTCCATGAACCGTGTCTTTTCCGCGCGAGGATTCCGCTTCTGCCAGTCTTCCTACGACGAAGATCTGGAAGGCAGCTGGCTTTCGGTAAGCCACGACCCTTGGGGCACGGGCATCACCTACGCCGGCTTCTTCCTGATGGCGTTGGGTTGCCTGCTCCTGCTGTGCGCCCACGACGGAGGATTCCGCCGCCTGTCAAGGCATCCCCTCGTCCGGAAAGGCGGACTGTTCCTGATAGCCTGGGCCTGCCTGCCGGAAGCCGGCTCGGCCTTGCCCGTGGTCAGGCGGACGCAAGCCGACAGCCTGGCCGTCCGGCAAGTGGTCTACGACGGACGCATCGCCCCGTTCAACACGTTGGCACGCGATTTCGTGCAGAAGATATACGGGCATCCCAGCTTCCGTGGCATCACGCCGGAACAAGTCATGGCCAGCTGGATGCTCTACCCTGCGGAATGGAACCGCGTCCCCATCATCCGCGTCAAAGACCGCCGCCTGCGCGCCGCCTTGGGACTTAAAGGAGAATATGCCTCCCTCGACCGCCTGTTCGACGGGACACGCTACAAGCTCCAACCCTTATGGCAACGCCGGCAAGACGACGGAGACAGACTAGCCCGAGCCATACGGGAAACCGACGAAAAGGTGGGACTCATCCTCATGCTCCGGCAAGGCACCCTCGTCCGTCCCCTGCCCCCAGGCGTCCCGCGCCTCAGTACACGGAAAATCAACGCCGAACTGTGGTACAACCGCATCCCTTTCGGCAAAATCCTGTCCATGGCCAACCTCGCCTTAGGCTTCGCCGCCCTCGGGTCGTTCATGTCCCGTATGCTGGCGGGTCGTGAGGAGAAGCCCGCAATCCGGCGGGCATGGACTGCGGCTCTCTGCCTCGCCACCCTCTTCCATGCCACGGGATACGCCTTGCGCGGTTACGTCATCGGCGGTCTTCCCCTGACCAACGGATACGAGACGATGCAGTTCGTTGCCCTGGCCGTCCTTATGGCCGCCTGCCTTCTCTGTCGCAGGTTTCCTTTCGCCCGGCCTTTCGGCTTCCTGATTTCCGGCTCTTTCCTGCTCGTAGCCCACTTGGGCGGGATGGATCCGCGAATCACGCCCCTCGTGCCAGTGCTGGCATCTCCCTGGCTTGGCTGGCACGTGTCGCTCATCATGGTCTCATACGCCCTCTTCTCCTTCACCTTCCTCGATGCCGTCCTCGCCTTGTCCCTGATGGCGCGACGGAAGACCTCCCGTTCCCCGGCCGCGTTGCGGCAGGTCGCGCGGCTCACCTTGTTCAGCCGACTCCTGTCATACCCGGCCACTTTCCTGCTGGGCATGGGCATCGCGTCGGGCTCCGTATGGGCCGGCGTGTCGTGGGGCAGCTACTGGTCGTGGGATCCGAAAGAAGCGTGGGCTCTCGCGGCGTTCATCGTCTACGCCATCCCTTTCCACCGCAAAAGCCTGCCCTGTTTCCGGCGGCCATGCGTGTTCCACGCCTACATGGTCTTCGCCTTCGCCGTAGTCCTCATGACCTGCTTCGGAGTCAATTACCTGCTCGGCGGCATGCACAGCTATGCCGGTCCCCGATGAAAATCACCATTGTCAAGTATTGCACAAGCCGGAATTTGCAAGTAACTTTGCACTCCGTACGAACCATGGCATAGGCAGTATGAGATTATCGGATGTCAACGCGAACGTGGCCGTGACGATATCACACATAGAAGGCAGCGGGGCTTTCAGGACTCGGTTGGGCGAAATGGGATTCGTCGCAGGGAAAACCGTCAAGAAATTGTTTGCTTCCCCTGTGGGGAATCCCATCGTTTTCGAACTGATGGGAGGACAAATCGCCCTGCGGAAGAGCGAAGCCGGGAAAATACAAGTAACTCTTCCGCCGGCCGACGCGCCGGAAGCGGATATTCCCGTACCGCC
>CAYPMY010000010.1:7820-26963 GCA_964412085.1 uncultured Paraprevotella sp.
CCCCGCAGGCCTCCCACCCCGGAAGTGCCGCACGGGACGGCATCAACGGGAATGCAAGTCCGCCGTGCCGCCGTCCCTGCGGACGGGATGCCCTGGTTGCGGCCCGTCCGGGCACCGTATCACTTCCGGCGCACCGGCCAAAGACGGAATCATCACGATAGCTCTGGTCGGCAATCCGAATTGCGGCAAGACCTCGCTCTTCAACGCGGCCTCGGGAGGACACGAACGTACCGGCAACTACAGCGGAGTGACCGTCAGCAGCGTCATGGGAGAAATGACGTTCGAAGGACGGAAAATCCGCATGGTAGACCTGCCGGGGACTTATTCCATCCGCGCTTTCAGCCCGGAAGAAGCGTATGTGGCGCACGAACTGGAAAGCGGCCGGATAGATGCCGTCATCAACGTGCTTGACACGACCAATCTGGAACGGAACCTGTTGCTCACCATGCAACTGAAGGAACGGAACCTGCCGCTCGTCGGAGCCTTGAACATGTACGACGAGTTCGAAGCCAGCCGAAGTGCGCTCGACATCGAAGAGCTGAGCCACCGCCTGGATATGCCTCTCTACCCTACCGTAGCCCGTAAGCGCATCGGCATCAACGCCTTGCTGGAAAAAGCCATTGAACTGGCCGACCGTCATGTCGCACTTCACCGCGCAGGCATACAAGGGCATACCCACGAAGCCGCCTGCTGCAACAGCCCGGAACATTGTACCTGCCGTACGGGGAAAGAGACCCGGCCGGAAGACATGGAGGCAGACGACGCCTGCCCGTGCCCCGAACGCGAGCAAGAAGATGCGGAACGCTTTTCCCGCATCGGACAAATACTCGACGGCATTTACATCAAAAGACACGGCCGCAGCCATCACGTCACCGCAACGTTAGACCGGCTTCTGGCCAACCGCTGGACCAGCTACCCGTTGTTCGCGGCCATCATGTGGTTCATCTTTTGGGCCACGTTCACCATCGGACAGTATCCGATGGACTGGATAGACGACGGCGTGGCATGGCTCGTCGCCCTCTGCGGGAGCCGGATGCCCGAAGGCACGCTGCAGGCTCTGGCCTGCGACGGCATATTGGGCGGCGTGGGCAGTGTCATAGTATTCTTGCCCAACATCCTGATCCTTTATTTCTTCATCTCCATATTGGAAGATTCGGGCTACCTGGCACGCGCCGCCATGTTGGCCGACCCGTTGTTCAACAGGCTGGGACTGCACGGGAAATCCTTCATACCCATGCTGATGGGTTACGGGTGCAACGTTCCGGCCGTCATGGCTTCCCGCACGATAGAAAATCCCAAAAGCCGCATGATCACCATGCTGGTCACCCCGATGGTTTCATGCAGCGCGCGCATCCCGGTGTACGTGGTGTTTGCCGGGGCGTTCTTCCCCCAGGCCGCCTCCGCCGTCATGCTCTGCCTTTACGCGTTCGGGACGGGCATGGCCTTGCTCGCGGCATGGGCGTTCGGCAAAATCTTCATGCGCCGGCACGAATGCCATTTCGTCATGGAGCTGCCTCCCTACCGCCTGCCCGACTCGCGCGGAGTCTGCCGCCACACGTGGGAGAAGGGGCGCCAATACCTGCGCAAGATGGGGGGCATCATCTTAGGAGCCAGCATCGTGATCTGGGCCTTGGGACACTTCCCCGCAGGGGAGGGAGGGCTGACGGAAGCCGAACAGCAAGAACAATCCTACATGGGCCGGATAGGCCATGCCATTGAACCGGCGATCCGTCCGTTAGGCTACGACTGGCGCATGGGCGTAGGCATCATGGCCGGCGTAGGCGCGAAAGAACTGATGGTCAGCACGCTCGGAGTGCTGTACAACTGCGAGGCCGAAGACGCCGAGCCGGAAACCGCCGAGGACGCTTCGCAGACCCGCCTGGCTCAAACCCTGAGCCAGCACACCACGCCCGGAGCCGCGTTGAGTTACATGGTCTTCGCCCTCCTTTATTTCCCTTGCATAGCCACGATCGCGGCTGTCAAGGGAGAAAGCGGCACGTGGAAGTGGGCCGTCTTCACTGCGGCATACACCACCGCGCTGGCCTACGTGACGGCCTTTGCCGTCTATCGCATGGCGCTGTCCTTCGATTCATGATTCAAAGACTTCTCACACGGAGCGCATCCCTGCGCCTTGCTTTCTGCGCGTGCGTCGCGGCGGCCGGCATGCGGTCCCCGCTTTTCTGCCAACGGGTGAAATGGGACATTTGCGGAACGACCGAAGGACTGTGGAACGTCACCGACGGGAAAACCGGCTGGTGCAACCTGCTTGAAATCTCGGCGGAGACCGGGCTGTGGAAAGGCGCACGGCTGGAAACCGCAGCCATTTCCACCTACAACCTGGGGGTTCCGGTGGCCGGGGACTTACAGGCCTTCAGCTGCATCGACGCCGGCCCGGACAAGGCCTTCCGCCTCATCCAAGCGGGAATCCGGCAGGACTTCGGCGGCAAGGGTTCCGTTTACGCGGGGCTGAGGAACATTGACACGGACCACTTCACGACCCCGTTCACAGCCCTCTTCACCAACGCCTCGCACGGGAACTTCCCCGTCTTGTCGGCCAACTTCCCGTTAGCCACTTATCCTTTGGCGGCCCTTTGCCTGCACGCGGAATACTCCCCCTTGCCGGGCCTCGCCTTCCGCGAAAGCCTCTACGACGGCGTGGCCAGCGACCGCATCGACCGGCAGTTCCGCTTCTGCCCCGGCGGCGACGGGATGTTCAACATCGGCAGCCTGTCCTTCCACGCCGGCGGGGAAGACCACCGCCACGGATACTACGCCGCGGGGTATGCCCTCGGCACCAGCCCGTCCGGGACATCAGCCGGCAAGACCTTCGATTACGCCTTGTGGACTCTGATAGAACAGCCCCTCCTGCACGTCGGCGGAAGCCGTCTGGGAGCCATGTGGCAAGGCGGCACGTCGCCGGCCTCGCGCAGCGCGTGCCGCCATTATTGGGGAGCGGGGCTCGTCTGGAGCGACGTCCCGCCCCGGACGGCCCGGGTGGGACTGGTGGTCAACCGCGCCCTCTACGCCGACGGGCGGGAGACCGACGCGGAACTGACGGGAAGTTTCCCCGTATGCGGCCATCTCACCCTCCAACCGGCCGTACACTGCATCGACACCAACGGGAGCTTCACGGCGGCGGCGCAACTGCGGGCCATACTGGAATTCGGCAACCGGGCCGGGCCATAAGGGAGACCGCCGCACCCGCCGCACCCTCCCCGAACGCCGGGAGCCGGACGGCCGGGGGCGGGCTGCCCGACGGGGGAAAAGGAAATAAACGCCCGTTTCCTTTCCCTTTCCCGCGGTTTGCAGTACCTTTGCGAGGGCAAACACAAAGCACGACCACATGACAACGACATCTCCCGCACCGGCCGGCCCGCACAGCCACACCCTTCCTTGCGGCATGCGCGTCATCTGCGCCCCGTCGGCCACGGACGTGGCATACTGCGGCATCGCCGTCGACGCCGGCGCGCGCGACGAGCTGCCGGACGAGAACGGGCTGGCGCACTTCTGCGAGCACCTGACCTTCAAGGGCACGCACCGCCGCCGCTCCTGGCATATCCTGAACCGCATGGAAAGCGTGGGAGGCGACCTGAACGCCTACACGGGCAAGGAGGAGACCATCTACTACACGGCCTTCCTGAAAGAACACTTCGCGCGCGCCGCGGACCTGCTGGCCGACATCGTGCTGTGCAGCACCTACCCCCAGGCTGAAATGAACAAGGAGGCGCAAGTGGTGGTCGACGAGATAGAAAGCTACAACGACTCGCCCTCCGAGCTGATTTTCGACGATTTCGAGAGCCTTGTCTTTCGCGGCCACCCCTTGGGGCGCAACATATTGGGCGAAGCCGGGCGCCTGCGCGAATTCCGCAGCGAGGACGTAAGGCGCTTCGCGCGGCGGCTGTACCGTCCAGACCGGATGGTCTTCTTCGTCTACGGACGCGTGGAACCGGAACGCGCCTGCCGGGAAATCGCCAGGGCAGTGAAGCGGGCGGCTTCCTCCCTTCCCGGGGATCATCCTCGCAGGACGCTCCTCCAGGCCGGCGTTCCCCCCGCGGCCCCCGACGGGAACGGCGCCGCGCGCACGCCCGTGCCGGAATACCGCCCCCAGGCCGTCACGCTGCGCAAAGACACCCACCAGGCGCACGTCATGATAGGCTCGCGGGCCTACAGCGCCCGCGACCCCCGCTGCCTGAGCCTCTACCTGCTGAACAACATACTGGGAGGGCCGGGCATGAACTCGCGCCTCAACCTGAGCCTGCGCGAGAGGCACGGCCTCGTGTACACGGTGGAAAGCTCCATGACCGCCTACACCGACACCGGCCTGTGGGGCGTGTATTTCGGCTGCGACCCCCACGACGTGGCCCGCTGCCGCCGTCTCGTGCTGAAGGAACTGCGCCGGCTGGCCGAAGCCCCGTTGCCCCCTCACGCGCTGGAAGCCGCCAAGCGGCAAATCAAGGGGCAGATAGGCATCTCCCACGACAACTTTGAAAGCGTGGCGCTGGCCATGGGAAAGACGTTCCTGCATTACGGGCGCGCGCGCGACCTCGACCGCCTGTACCGCAAGATAGACGGGCTGACGGCGGAAGGCCTCCATGCCGTGGCCGGGGAGCTTTTCCGTCCCGAGAACTTGACATTCCTCGTTTACCAATGACCCCCTCAAAGGGGGCGCGGACCGGTCCCTGCCGGGCGCGGGAAAAATCTCAGCCGAACGGGAAACCAATCGCTTGAGATTGATTTCCCGTTCGGCTGAGATTGATTTCCCGTTCTCCCGGGAATTTCCGGAAGCCCTTCCGGGAAAGGCTCCAAAGGATGCCTGGCCCGCTCTCCTACTTCAAGACGACCTTGCGCACGGCAGGCGTTCCGCCCCCCTCGGCCTCGCAGACCACGAAATAGAGGCCGCGGCTCATCCCCGACACGTCAAGGACGCACACATTCCCCCCGGGACGGGCGAGGGCGGCCTGCATGCCTCCCGCCGACACGAGGCGCACCCGTCCCAACGGGACGGACGACCGCACGGCGACGCGCCCTTGTGCCGCCGTGACCGTCACGCCCGGCACCGTCCCCGCCGCTTCCACGCCGGAGGGGCCGTATATCAGCACGGCGGCTTCCGAATCGGAGGTCTCGCCGAAGCTCCCGGTCGCCCGCACGGTATAAATGTTCTCTCCGGCAAGCGGCCCGGCGTCCGTGAAGGCCACGTCGCGCGTCTCGCCTATCTTCACCCCGTTGCGGTACACGGCATAGCCCTCCACCAAGGTTTCCGACGGGGCGGAATAAACCTCCACGTCGTCGACCTGCCACCAGTAAGACAGCCCCACTCCGTTCGTGTCGTAGGCATGGAAAGCCACGCGCATGCTGTCGGACTGGCAGCCGGACAGGTCGACGGACACTTTCACATACTGGTTCACCACATCGCAGTCCTTGACCAAGTCGTACACCGGCGTCCAAGTCTCCCCGCCGTCGGCGCTCGCTTCCACTTGGTAGTATTGGTCCTTGATGCTCTTCTGCGGAGCGATGGACTTGCTCCAGAACGACAGTTCAGTGCCGTATGCGAACACGGGGGAGGAGAGGCGCTCGTCCTGGTGCGCGTCTTCCCACGCCTCCTTCATGTACATCGAATAGTTCCCGCCGTGAGGCTCGTAGTGCCTCGCGGCTTCCTGCCACGTCCATCCCCTGTCGCCCGCGTTCCGGATTGTCCAGCCGTTCGGGTTTCCCGTGTCCTCGAAACCGTCCGACAACACGGGAGCGCCCTCCCGCGGTGCCGTCCATGCCAGCTCCACCTCCCCGTCCGCCGTCACGCGTGCCGACAAGCCGGACGGGGGCAGGATGACGCCGGACTGCTGAAGCACGGTCAATACGGACTTGACCCCGCCGTCCGAGGGCGAAGTGAAGGCCGGTTCCGCCTTGCGCGTCCGCGCCGTGGTGTTTTCGGCCAGGGTCTCCAGAGTGACGGTGGTCTTTCCCGCCTCCCCCTTCCTCGGCTCAAGCCTCAGCCAGTCGGGCAAGCCCGACACCTCCCAGTCCACATCGGCCTCCACCGAGAACTCGCGCTTCTCGCCGGCCGCGCCGCCAAGCGTCACGGCCTCTTCCGACAGCTTTATCTGATGCCCCAGGTTTTCCAGATCGAACGAGAGGGTCTCGCCGCACGACGAGATGTGCGTCAGCGCGAAGCGCGCCACCGAGCCGTCGCCGTAGAAAGGCTTCACTTCCGCGTCGCCCCCGAAGGCCGTGCGCCCGCTCTCCTCGCTGAAAGCCGCCTCTTCCAGGTTCCCGTCGGCCGTGGCCGTGCCGCCCGGGCGGAAAACGTACATCTCGTCCAGGCGGGTCGTCCCGTTGTAGTTCACGTTGCCGCCCGTATAGGCCGGATTGACGCGGTAGACCAGCAAGCCCGATCCCGGCAAGCCGCCGTCGAACGTGCCGCCCTCCCTGCGGCGGTATTCCACCACGAAATACTCCTCGTGCCCGACGGGCCTGATCTTGTAAGCCACGTTCTCCTTCGTCCTTCCCCCGACCGGGTTGAGCACGTATCTGCCCGGTTCAGAAATCTCCGGGATCTCGTCTATCCACCCGCAGTAGCGGCACTTCGTGTAAGCCGACATCTGCTGCGCCACGGGCAGGTTGTCCGACATCAAGTCCCATACTCCGACCGGATTCAGGTCTCCTCCCGCATGATACAAGTCATACGTCCCCAACGAGTGCGACATCTCGTGGCAAATCACCCCAGTGTTCAGCGGGACGGGCTCCAGCGCGGCCCAGCCGTTCGCATCGTCGAAGACCATCAGGTAACCGACCAGCTTCTTACCTTTTATATATACGGCCTTTTCGTCGGGCAAGGCCAGATCGGAACGGTGCGGCCACAGCAGGTACTTGCTGCCCAAGTCCGAACGCCCGCTCAACACGATGCACATGTCGTCGACGATGCCGTCGCCGTCCGCGTCCAGTGCCGCGTCCTCCGGAAGCGCGCCGGAAAGCCAGTCCGCCACTTCGCGCACGAGGGCTTGCTCGCGTGCCGCCTTGTCCACGTCGTCCTCATAGCCCACGTCGTTGATTTCCCCCTTCGGCCTGTAATATCCGCGCTCATGGACGGCACGGTAGGACACGACCCGTCCGTCCGCCGCTTCCGGGAAGAAACTGCTCTTCCAGGAAAGTTGCCCGTAAGAAGCCTCGCGGAAATAGGCGTACACCGAGTTCGCCCCCTGCGCGGAGTCGTTAAACAACCGCTCGTACATAGAGAAAGGATTCCCGAACGCCTCGTCTTCTCCTTCGTCCGAGAAACGCACGAAACAAACCAGATTGCCCAAATCCCCCTTGTTCTTTTCCGCCCGGGCCGGGAACAGGCCACACAAGCCTATGGACAAGAGGAAGAGCCTACAAGAACTGACTTTCACCATAACCGTTCGCCGTTTTGACTGATACCGCCTGCAAAGGTATTCATTTTCCCGCACGAAGCCGAGGCTCGCATCCCTTTTTTCTGTCCCGGGCCGCGGGAACCGGCCCGAAAGCCGTCGCCCCCGCAAGCCGGACACATTCCGAACGGTTCCGTCCCTCCGCCCCGCAAGCCGGCCAAGGGGCGCCGGGAGCACGTCTCCCGGCAAGGGGGACGGCGTTCCGTCCACGTCCGGCGGTCGCACTTACAGAATGAAGGGGCAAACGTCCATCCGGCGGACTTAATTACAGTCTCCGCACATGAAAACATGGATTTTGTCTTGCGGGGTTTATTCTTTTTACCTATCTTTGAGGGCAATTACGGAATTGCACAGTCATGCGGTCGCTCTCTTGCCAAGAGAGCGACCGGTTCGCAGGAAGAACGAAAGCGGACTCAAAGGGGCTGAATTTATTTTCTAATTAAAAAACAAACGATTATGAAGAAGCATCTACTTTCTATGCTGTTCGCCGCGTCCGGCATCGCCGCTTACGCGCAGAGCGAGCCGGCCATCACGCTGGCCGCCAAAGTGGAGGGGAAACCGCTGACATTGGCCTTCGCGGCTTCCGAAGCCGGCCACAAATTCAAAATAGACTGGGGAGACGGGAATCCGGTCGAGACGGAAGAAATACCCGTGGACGACGGATGGACCACCGTCGAGGTGAAAGGCACGCCTCTGGGGGAAGGCAAAATCAGCATCTACGGCGAGAAGCTCGCGGTATTCGATTGCAGCTACAAAGCCGACGACGGCACCAAACTCACGGCGTTAGACGTTACGAAGGCTCCCGACCTGACGAAGTTGACGTGCAACACCCATGAGATAGGAACGCTCGACGTAAGCCAGAACCCGGATCTTGTGGAGCTGGTCTGCGGCAACAATCCGATTACTTCGCTCAACCTCTCGGCCAACGCCAAACTCGCCACGCTCGACGGAACGAACATGTCGCTTACGGGAATCGACGTGACGTCGTGCCCGGCGCTCACGAGACTGATGCTGAACGACAACCGGATCGAGACCATCGACCTCTCGGCCTGCACGGGACTAAGCACGCTCAACATCAACAACAACCTGCTGGAAAGCATCGACCTGAGCCGGAACACGGAAGTGGCCACGGTCAACATACAGTCGAACAGGCTGAAGACGCTGGACTTGTCCATGTGCGGGAAATTAAGCGTGGTGTTCTGCAACGGCAACGAGATCACTTCGCTCAAAGTCGGGAACGTCAAGACCCGGCTGAACTGCTCCGACAACCGCCTCTCGCTCGCCGGCCTGCCGTCGCCGGGGAGCAAGTTCTTCGTCTACGCCCCGCAAAAGGCCATGCCGCTGACCCGGCGCGTCTGGACCGGCGAGGCGGTAGACCTTTCCGCGCAGGACAACCTCAAGGGGCTGGCGGATGAAGTCCAGAAGACCACCTACGCATGGAAGACGGGGGACGAAGTACTGGCGGAAGGCACGGACTATTCCGCAGAGAACGGCGTGTTCACGTTCCTGAAAGCCTTCGACAAGCCCGTCTGCTGCGAAATGACCACGGCGGCCTTCCCCGATTTCGCCGGCGACAATGCGTTCCGGACGGACTCCGCCACCGTGGAAACCGAACCGGGCCTCTATCTGGAGCTCACCGCCGAGGTGGACGGCAACGAACGCAACCTCACGTTCGCCTCCGCGACCGAAGCCAACCGCGTCATCGTGGACTGGGGCGACGGGAACCGCGTGACCACGGACACGATCGTGCTTGCCGACGAATACGGCTCGACCACGACCGTAACGGGTACGCCCGCAGGCGGCGGCGACATCAAGATCTATGCCCGCGAAATCTCCGTCTTCGGCTGCGACTCCCGCGTGGACGGCGCGCACGTGACCGCCGTCAACACCTCGGCGGCGACCGACTTGAAGGAGCTGGACGTGTACACCAACGCGATAGAGAAGCTGGACCTCAGCCAGAACGCGGAACTGGAAAAGCTGAACTGCTACAACAACAACCTGAAAGACCTCGACCTCACGGCCAACAAGAAACTGACCCGACTGGACGCCAAGGACACGCCATTGGCCAAGATAGACCTGACCCGGAACGCGGAACTGGAATACTTGTCGCTCAACAACTGCCCGATAGAGGACATCGACTTGTCGAACAACAAGAAGCTCTCCAGCCTGTACCTGCTGAACTGCAAGCTCTCCGCCATCGACCTGAGCGCGAACGCGGCCCTCACCTACGTCAACCTGAACAACAACCTGCTGGCTTCCCTGGACGTGTCGGCCTGCGAAGCCCTCGGCACACTGTTCTGCATGGGCAACCAACTAACGGAACTCAAGGCTGACAACGTGACCAAGAGCGTGAACTGCAGCAAGAACAACTTCACGCTGGCCACCCTCCCGGCGCTGCCTTGCAGCACTTACACTTACGCCCCGCAAAACGACATGCCTATCGCGGCGGAGGTAAAGGCGGGCGAAACCGTGGATCTCTCGGCGCAGAACCATGTCACCGGACTGGCGGAAAGCCCGCAAACGACCGCTTACACGTGGATGACCGAAGACGGCACGGCCCTCGCGGCGGGGACGGACTACACCGAAGAGGACGGCGTGTTCACGTTCCTGACGGAGCAAGCCTCGCCCGTGCACTGCGAGATGACCACCGAGGCCTTCCCGAAGTTCAGCGGTTCCAACGCGTTCAAGACCACGGCCACGCTCGTGGAGGGCGCGAACAGCGTGGAGGGCGCGCGGAGCGACGCCCCGGCCGTCACGGCCACGCGCGGCAACGTCCTGATAACGGGACTGGAGAACGGTGCCGAAGTGAAGGTCTACGACCTGTCGGGACAGGCCGTCGCCGCACGGGCCGCGACGGGAGGCTCCGCGAGCTTCCGCGTCGAGCCGGGCCTGTACATCGTAAAGGCGGGCCGCATCTCCTGCAAAGTGAACGCCCGGTAATACGGCATGCATACCGGGGAGGGGGACAAGGCAGGTTCTCGTCCCCCTCCCCGGTCTTCCACCGTCTGCAAACGAACCATTCAAAAACAAGACCACAAAATGAGAAAAGGCATGGGAACAGCCCTCGTCCTGCTGGCCGCCCTGGCCGCCTGCCAGCCGGCCGAGGCCAAAAGGAAGGGCAGAAAGAACAAGGACGCGATAGCGGCACTGGCGAAGGACACCGTCAACGCGGATTATAAAAAAGTGACCAAGAACGCCGCCGTGCAGGAAGGCTTGTTCACCACCTTATACAATGCCAAGGAAGGGAAACTTTACTTTGAAATCCCGGACTCCGCTTTCAGGCGCACCTACATCCTGTCCAACCGCGTGGCGGCCACGAGCGACACGCACGACTTCGCAGCCGGGCAGGCAGCCACGCAGCCGTTACTGCTCCGCTTCAGCAAGGACGAACGGAACGTGTACATGCACCAAATACAAAGCGGCGACATCGTGTCGGGGGAAGACCCGATAGGGACGGCCTTCGGCAAGAACTTTTACGACCCCGTGCTGAAAGGGTTCAGGATCGAGGCCCGGAACGGGAAGAGCGTGGTAATCGATGTCACCGCTTTCTTCGGCTCCAACGAAAAAGCCATCAGCCCTATCAAGACCGACAACCCCGTAAGCAAGCTGCTCGGGGGATCCAACTCGCTCAAAGGCACTTTCGTGCCGGACGCTTCCGGCATCGTCAGCGCGAAATGCTTCCCGGGGAACATCGAAATCAAGAGCCGCCTGTCGTTCACCCTCACCACGCTCGGGCAACCCTACTCGGTCGTCATGCACCGCTCGCTCCTCGCATTGCCTGACGACCCGATGCCGATGCGCCTGCAAGACAACCGCGTGGGCTTCTTCTATTCCGACAAGAACATATACACCTCAGACCAAGACCGCCTCGTCCGGCGCACGTTCATCCACCGCTGGCGGCTGGAACCGAAGGAAGAAGACCGGGACAAATACTTCCGGGGCGAGCCGGTGGAGCCGCGGAAACCCATCGTGTTCTACGTGGACTCGGCCTTTCCCGAGAAGTGGCGCACGGCCGTCCGCCAGGGCATAGAAGACTGGAACACGGCCTTCGAGGCCGCCGGCTTCAAAAACGCCATCAAAGCCGTGGACTATCCTAAAGACGACCCGGACTTCGACCCGGACGACATGCGCTACAGCTGCTTCAAATACATCGCGACGGCCACGGCCAACGCCATGGGACCCAGCCACGTGGACCCGCGCACGGGCGAGATCCTCACGGGCGACGTCATCTGGTACCACAACATCATCTCCCTGCTCCACAACTGGCGTTTCGTGCAGACGGGGGCGGCAGACCCGAGAGTGCGCCGCCAAGTGTTCGACGACGACGTGATGCGCGAGTCCATCCGTTATGCGGCCGCCCACGAGATAGGGCACACGCTCGGCCTCATGCACAACATGGGGGCAAGCTACTCCTTCCCCGTGGACTCGCTGCGCAGTCCCTCTTTCACACAGAAGTACGGCACGACGCCGAGCATCATGGACTACGCCCGCAACAACTTCGTAGCCCAGCCGGGCGACGTCGAGCGGGGCGTGAAACTGACACCGCCCGTATTGGGCGTGTACGACATCCACGCCATCAACTGGGGCTACCGCCTGATTCCCGATGCCCCGACTCCCGAAGCCGAGAAACCGACATTGGACAGGTGGATAGCCGAGAAGGAGGGAGACCCCATGTATGAATTCGGGGCGCAACAGTTCTTCAGCACCGTGGACCCGACCGACCAGACGGAAGACTTGGGCGACGACCATGTCAAGGCCGGCGACTACGGCATCGGCAACCTCAAGATCCTGTTGCGGAACCTCGAAGCATGGGACATGGAACGCGGCGAACGTTACGACGAAATGGAAAATATGTACCGTGAAATCGTCAACCAATACACCCGCTACCTGCGCCATGTCATGCCTTATATCGGGGGCATCCGTTACGAAGAGGTGCGGCAAGGCGACGGCAAGGAGGCGGCCAAGCACTACATCGGCCGCGAACGGCAGCGCGAAGCCATGCTTTGGCTATTGGGCCAGGCCCGTACCTACGACGGATGGCTGACGGAGAAAGACCTGATCGGCAAACTTGAAATCAACATGAACGTGAACGACAACCTGCGGGGCATGATTGTCAACTCACTCGTCAACCCGGCCGCGCTTTACCGCATCCGGGAAGGCGGGCTCGTGGACCCGGCACACAATTTCCGGCTCGACGAGTATCTGGACGAGGTCACCACGGCCATCTTCAAGGCTCCTGACGGAGGCCGCCTGTCTGACGCCGAACAGAGCCTGCAAGCCTCAGCCATCGCCATCATGCTGAAAAACACGGGTCTGGTTCCCGCGGCAAAAGCCCCGGCAATCTCCACGGGGGACGCGCTCCGCACGGACGACGGCGGACGGGCGGCGGCACGGGAAGACGCTCCCGACGAAACGGCTCAAGGTTTCCCCTGCTCTTGCGGCATGAGCCACGGCGACGGT
The DNA here is from genome assembly GCA_964412085.1 of uncultured Paraprevotella sp. Classification (GTDB taxonomy): domain Bacteria; phylum Bacteroidota; class Bacteroidia; order Bacteroidales; family Bacteroidaceae; genus Paraprevotella. The sequence continues at coordinate 20,684 of CAYPMY010000010.1, forward strand.
TTTTCCCGCCCCAACTTCGGGCTGCCGACACTGGCAAAGGAGCAACTCGGCGCGCTCATGACCGGACGCTTGCGCAAGGTGCTCGGCCTTTACAAGTCGCGCCGCGCCGCCGCGACCGGTTCCACAAGAGATTTCTACGATTATCAGATCCTGCTCATCGAGCGGACATTTGCCAATTAAACGCATCACGCCATGGGAAAAAGAACAACCGCGCTGTTTGCCTGCGCCTTGTGCCTGGCCGGGGGACTGGCGGCACAAACTCCACGACCCATATTGAAAGGCAAGGTGATAGACCGCGGGGGCGAGACTGTCATCGGAGCCCACGTCAAATGGAAGAATGCACAGGGAGGCGTCGTGACCGACCTGGACGGCGACTTTTCGATTCCGGGGACGGGGACGGAGCTGGTCGTCTCGTTCCTCGGATACAAGACCCAGACCGTCAAAATCGAGCCCGGGCAGGAAAGCTTAGTGGTCACGCTGGAAGACGACGCGCAAGACCTGGACGAACTCATCGTAGTGGGATACGGCACACAAAAGAAAGCCTCGCTCACCGGCTCCGTCGAGACCATCAAGAGCGAAGACTTGCTGAGCCTGCCGACAGCCAACCTCGACGAAGCCCTTTACGGCCAAGTGGCCGGCCTGCAGGTCATGCGGACTACCGGCGACCCGAGCAGTGCCAAGGAAGCCGACCTGCATATACGGGGCATCAACGCCGCCCCCTTGCTCGTCATCGACGGCGTGCCGCGCTTCGGCACGAACACCAGCGACGGGGAGACGCGCCTGTCCGACCTGAACCCCGACGACATAGAAAGCATCTCCATCCTGAAAGACGCCGCCGCGGCCGCCGTGTACGGTGCCCGCGCCGCCAACGGGGTGATCTTAGTACAGACCAAACGGGCGTCCGGCAACCAGAAAGTGTCGGTCAACTACCGGGGGCAGATGAACATCCAGCAGGCCACGCGGCTGCCGGACTTCCTCGACGCTTACGAATACGCCCTGCTCTACAACCGCGCGGTGGAGAACACGCCGGGCACTCCCCACGCGGCCTACACTCCCGAGCAGCTGGAAATGATACGCACGCACTCCAACCCGAACGTGTACGGCGACGAAGACCTGCTGGATTACCTGGACGACGTGGGCTATACCACCACGCACAGCGTGTCGGCCAACGGGGGGAACCAATACGTGAGATACTACATATCGGGAGGATATACCCATTCCAAAGGATTGTACAGCGGAGTCCGCCGCGACCGCTTCAACTATTCGGCCAAGCTGGACGCCACGCTGGCCAAGGGGCTCGTGCTCTCGCTCGACATCACCGGCTCGCGTTCCAACAGCAAGAATTCCAGTTACACGACCATCGACAACGCCTACGCCTTTTCTCCCCTCCAGGTGTTGCGGTTCGACAACGGCTACCTCGGCAGCGTGGACGGCAGCAACCCGCTCGTCAACGTGGAAGGCCTCGGGGGCTACGTCAAGGACACGGGGAAGATGAACACCATCACGGCCAACCTGCGTTGGGAGGTGCCTTGGGTGAAGGGCCTTTCCGCTTACGTCCGGGCCACGTTCGACAACAACTCCCGCATCGAGAAGACCTTCGACAAACCCGTCACGCTTTACACCTGCGACCAGCAGACGGGGCAGTTCGACACCGACCCGAACACGGTCTACCCGACCGCCAAGGTCTCCATAGAACAAACCGACCGTTTCGTGGACAACCAGCTCTATGAGGCCGGGATAAACTATAACCGCACGTTCGCCGCGAGGCACGACGTGGGCGCCATGCTGGTAGCCAACTACCAACGGACGCACAACCAGTACATGACGGGCGAGAACCAGGACGCCAGCATCTACCCGGAAACGATGGGGACGGCCGTGACCGCCAGCCTGTTGGGCAGCGAGACTTACAACCAGCGCGCGTCGCTCATCGGGCGCCTGAACTACGGTTACGACTACCGCTACTTCGTGGAGGCCAGCTTCCGCGTGGACGGCTCCACTTATTTCCACCCCGACCACCGGTGGGGCTTCTTCCCCTCGGTCTCGGCCTCGTGGGTGCTGTCCAACGAGGCGTTCTTCAAAGGCTGGGAACAAAAGGTGCTTTCCAACGTCAAGTTCCGGGCTTCCACGGGCCGGCTCGGCGACGACGGGCTGGTCGGGGAGTACTCCTACCTGCTCACCTACATGGAGTCCACGAGGGAAGGTTATAACATAGGAGGCAACTACCGCCCGGGCATCCTCATGTCCACGGGCAACTATCCCAACCCCGAACTGACGTGGGGGAAGTCGCACGACTATAACGTCGCCGCCGACTTAGGGTTCTGGGACAACCGCTTCGGCCTGACGTTCGAGCACTACTGGCGTTACGAGACGGACAAGATCACGGCAGCCCCGTCCTATCTCTACCCGCCCTCGACCGGCGTGGGCGGCAACGTGCCCAACATGAACTTCAGCAAGCTGAAAGCCTGGGGCTGGGACTTGACGCTGACCCACCGCAACACCGTAGGCAAGGCGAAGTACGACGTAGCCCTGACACTGGCCAAGAGCCGGGACAAGTATCTGGATTTCGGCGACGAGTCGAGCGTCGCCCCCAACCTGCGCCGCGTGGGGCACAGCAGCATGGTATGGTCGATGTACGAGGCCGAAGGCTTGTTCCAGTCGCAGGAAGAGGTGGAGAACTGGCCGCTCGACCAGGACGGGCAGGGCAACAAGACGCTGGGGCCCGGCGACATCAAGTACAAGGATCAGGACGGGAACCACGTGCTCGACACCAAGGACTTGGTTTACGTGAAGAATTCCTCCAACCCGGACTTCAATTTCAGCCTGCGACTCGGCGCAAGTTACAGGGGCTTCTTCGTCAACGCCATGTTCCAGGGCGCCACGGGCTACCGGCAGGACATCAAGGAGCTTTACACCACGAACAGCGGAAGCCTGCAACGGTTCCAGGAATACCATCTGACGGACACGTGGACGGCCGACAATCCCGGAGCCTCGCTGCCGCGCGTCAAGTTCGCCACGGCTAACGACAACAACCGCAAGGAGTCCACTTTCTGGGTAAGGGACTGCGACTTCCTGCGCCTCAAGTCCCTTTCGCTGGGCTACGCCCTGCAACCGGCCGTGCTGAAGAGACTCAAGCTGACACAGGCCAGCATCGCCCTGCAAGGCAGCAACCTTTTGACCTGGTCTTCGCTCGGCGACTTGGGCATGGACCCGGAATCGTTGCGCGGCTATCCCATCCAACGTTCCTACGGAATCACCTTGAATTTAGGTTTCTAAGTCTAACTCCTTAAAACGAATCGTCATGGATTTCAAGAGACACATACTTTGCGGGTTGTTTGCCGCCGGGCTCGCCGCCCTCACGGGTTGCGACGACCTGTTCCGCGACACGCCGGCAGACAAGATGTCGGAAAAGGACATCTGGAAGAACCCCATGCTTCTGGACGAATATGCCTTGCCATGGTACAGGAACATGAACTCCGGCTTCTCGACGTTCGTCCCCACGACCGTCGTCCTCGTCAAGAGCGCCTCGCGTTACTACATGCCCTGGTTCGGCGACCAGATAGTGCCCTCCAAGGAAGACTACTACAACGCCGGCTACGGCGACCTGCTGAAAGGCAACACCAAGGAAATCACCAGCTGGGCGCAAGTGCGGTGGTCGAACTACTATACGCAGATACAGTCCGTGAACCGCCTGTTCGTCAACCAAGGCGAGATTGCCGGGGGCAGCCAGAAGCAGCGCATACTGGGCGAGGCGCATTTCTTCCGCGCCTACTACTATTACATGCTCTGGAGGCAGTTCGGCGGGGTGATGCTCATCAAGGAGCCCCTCGACCCGCTGAACGACAGCCGGAAATACCCGCGGGCCTCATACGAAGAAATGGTACGGGCCATCGTGGACGACGCGCGGGCCGCCGCCTCCCTCCTCCCCTCGGAGTACGACGCCACGGACGAGGGGCGCGTGACGCGCGGGGCGGCCCTCATGCTGGTGGCCAAGACGTTCCAGTGGGCCTCGAGCGACATATTCCAGAACCAGGAGAAAACGTACCTGGGCTTCGCCGGCGACCGCTCCCGCGCCATGCTCGACTCGGCGCGGGTGGCCTACGAGGCCCTCATGGGCCTGCGGTGCTACGAGCTGATACAGATAGCCGGGACGGACGAGGAAAGCATCAAGCAGGAATACCGGAACATATTCCTCACCAAGAACAGCAAGGAGTCCGTCCTTGAAGTGCAGCACTCCGACGACGGCAACTACGACACGGGCTTCGGCCACAAGCTGGACCGCGACGCCGCCGCCCCGCACTTCACGGGCACGACAGCCGCCTATACGCCCACGCAGAACCATGTGGACGAATACGGCATGCGCGCCGGCTTCACCTACGACCCGCAGGATCCGTACGTGGGGCGCGACTACCGCTTCTACGCCAACATACTCTACGACGGCTCCACCTACAACGGGCATGTCATGGACATACACTACACGCGCGAAGGCAACACCAACGTCCCGGGAGAAGACCTGACGGCCTACGGCACGTCCACCACGGCGGCCGTGACCCGCACGGGCTACTACATGGGCAAGTTCGTCGACGAGAAACAGCAGATCAACAACGACGAAGCCTACGCCAGCAGCCAGAACTACATCATCTGGCGTTATGCGGAAGTGTTGCTGGACTACGCTGAAGTGATGTTCCGTCTGGGCGACACGGAGGCGGCACGCGCCCGGGTGAACGACATCCGCCGCCGCGCGCACATGGACGACCTGCCCTCGCTCACATGGGAGCAATTAGTGAACGAGCGCCGCGTGGAACTGGCCTTCGAGGAAACGTCCTATTGGGACCTTTTCCGCTGGGGCATAGCCGAGGAGAAGATGAACGGGGCGAGCAACCCCATCAGGAAGATGGAAATCGTGCACCAGACGAACGGCGACGTCACCCGCACCGTCAGCAACATGAACCGCTTCCCGCAACGCGTGAGGGTGTTCCAGAAGATGCAGTACTACCTCCCCATCCCTTGGGACGAGATACGCTACCACGAGATAGAACAGAACCCGGAATGGGTCGAAGTGTGACTATGAATTACCAGTGATTGTTTAACTTAAAAGAAACGGAAAATGAAAAAGTTCAGTACATTGTTCTTGGGGCTGGCCTGCGCCGCAGGCATGCAGGCGCAAGAGTACAACCTGTTCGCCGACGTGGACGCCGACGGCTGGCTCTGGTTCGACTCGCAGGAGAAGATTGACAAGTACGTGGGAATGTGCGACGAAGATAACTATAAGGTGGACCCGGACGGGAAAGTCATACAACTGGTCTACGCGGACATCCTTCCCGATTACCCGCCCGCCACGGCCAACCCTTATTACGTGGGGCCGGGCGCCGACGGGGAAGATTACGGCACTGAGGGCTACAAGACGGGAGCCCTCGTCATCCCGGGAAGCAGCAGCGTGATAACGGAAGGCAGAAGCAACGGGGGCGGCTTCGTGGTCTGCATGCCTTCCTGTTCGTCCTACAGCATCTGCCTTTCCAGCCTGTACTCGGTCAGGTGCCATATATGGGGAAGCAGGGACGCGAACGCGAAATTCACGGACGTCAATACCAACAGTTCCAGCTTCATGGACGGGTATTACACGAACTTTGCCGCCTACAGCCTGTTCAACTCTTTGTGCGACGCGGGAATCTACACGTGGACAGGCATAGAGAACCTTAACAGCGGTTACGATAACCCGGACGTGTTCAAGGGGAACGCCCCCGTTTACGCCTACTTCCAGAACGACCGCAACCAGGAAGTCTACATCCACGGAATCCGCGTGACCACGCCGACCAACAGCACGGTGGACATCAGGGAAACCGCGGCCCCGCGGCCCCGCATCTTCTTCGAGGGCAACCGCGTGGTGCTGAACGGGGAAGCCGACATCAAGGTGTACAATGCCGCCGGGCAGGTGGTGGACGCCGCCCATGCCGACCGCATGGACTTGTCGGGCATGCCCGAAGGCGTCTATGTCGTGAGGGCCGGCGAAGCCGTTCGCAAGCTGGCCGTGCGATAGGCCGCACCCTTTCCGTATCATCGACACGAAGCAATCTCAGCCGAACGAAAAACCGTCCGGCTGAGATTGTTTTTTCATTCTGCGCAAAACGGTTTTTCATCCTGCGACAAACGGTTTTTCGTCCGGCTGAGATTGTTTTTTCATTCTGCGCAAAACGGTTTTTCATCCTGCGCCGAACGGTTTTTTCATTCTGCGCCGAACGTTTTTTCATCCTGCGCCGAACGGTTTTTCATCCTGCGCCGAACG
>CAYPMY010000010.1:27063-30575 GCA_964412085.1 uncultured Paraprevotella sp.
AACGGTTTTTCATCCTGCGCCGAACGTTTTTTCATCCTGCGCCGAACGGTTTTTCGTCCGACGCCGAACGGTTTTTCATTCTGAGCCGAACGGTTTTTCGTCCTGCGCCAAACGGTTTTTCATCCTGCGTCAAACGGTTTTTCATCCGGCGCAAAACGTCTTTTCATTCTGCGCCGAACGGTTTTTCGTCCGGCCGAGAACGATTCCAGATTCCCAAGAGGACTTCTCCCCTCTCCATACTTGCCTGGGGGACGACATCTTGCAGTCCTCTCCCCGGGGCAAGGCGATTCCTGCTCCTTCCCTTACAAACCGGGCACGCGGGGAAGACCATCCTCCCGCCGCGCGGACGGCGCCGGGCGTTCCCTGCGGGCACGCCGCCCCGGGGACGACGTACACGGAGGGGAAACGCTCCCCCTGCCGCGCGGAAGTCATCAAATCCGGCCTTTTGTTCGATTATTCCAACGATAATCCGTAAATTCGTAGCGTTTTTCACAAACACCCGAACAGGATGAAAATCGGAACCATCGTTTGTTTCATCTTTTCCGTCCTGGGACTGCTGGCACTCGTGGCATACCTCTTCCCGGAAGACGGCGTCACCGCGGGCGGCGCGCGGATGAAGTTCCCCTCCCTGGCAGGAGCCCTCCGGACGGAAGAGGAGACGCTCCCGGCCGACACCGCGGCGGCCGACACCCTCGGCACGGAAGAGCTCCTGCAAGCGCGCATGGACGCGCTCAAGGCGGAGAAGGAAAGCGAGTTCATGGCATATTGCGAGACGAACGCCGCGCGCATCCACATGCCGGGAGGCGACATGGGCTACTTGGATCCGTTCTTCGACGCGCTCGAGGCCGCGCGCGAACGCCCCGTCCGCATCATGCACTACGGCGACTCACAGCTGGAAGGCGACCGCATCTCGTCCGTCTTGCGCGAGGCGTTCCAGAAAAGGTTCGGCGGGAGCGGCGTGGGACTGGTGCCGGCAGTGCAGACCATCCCCACGTTCACCCTGTCGCAGTCCGTGTCGCCCGAGGGACTGCCCCGCCACCTCGCCTACGGCCCCAAGGAGATGCGGCTCGAGAGCAAGGCATACGGGGTCATGGGGCAGACGGCCACGCTCGACGGGCGGGCCACGTTCCGCTTTTCCACGCGGGACCGCGGGCGTTTCCCGCACGCCTCCCGCTTCGGGCGGATCACGCTCATGACCAGCGCGCCGGTAGAAGCGGAGGCGGTGGCCGGGACGGACACCCTCGCCCTGGACGAGACGCGGCTCAACGACCGTTTCTACCGCTATTCCCTCACGCTCGGCAGCCCCCTCGCCACGGTCAGCCTCACGGTCGACGGGCAGGCTGACGTCTACGGGGTGATGCTCGACGGGCAAACGGGCGTCTCGCTCGACAACATCCCCATGCGCGGCAGTTCCGGCACGATGTTCACCGACATACACCCGGCGACGCTGTCCCCGTTCTTCGACCGGGAAAACGTCCGGCTCGTCATCCTGCAATACGGGGGCAATTCCGTCCCTTACCTGAAAGGGGAAGAAAGCGTCGGCAACTACGTGGCCGTACTGAAACGGCAGATCAGGTACTTGCGGGGACTGGCGCCGGGCGCCTGTTTCCTCTTCGTCGGCCCGTCGGACATGTCCGCCCCCGCGGACGGGGAGATGCGGACTTACCCCGTACTGCCCCGCCTGGTGGAAGCCATGAAAGCCATGGCGGAAGAATGCGGCATAGCATACTGGGACCTTTTCGCCGCCATGGGCGGGCGCGGCTCCATGACGAAGTGGGTGGACTCCTACCTGGCCGGGCCGGACCACGTGCATTTCACCCCCAAAGGCGCCCGGCGCATAGGCGGCATCCTCTACGAGACGCTCGAGTTCTACCATAAGTTCTACCGTTTCCGCACGGGGAAGGACAAGCCTGAACCCGGCGCGGACAGCACGGGGACGGCGGCGGACGCCGCGCCCGCGCCGGGAGCACGGGACACGCGCGCCGGCACGGCGGCCCACGATTCGGCGGCGTCCTGACCCCGTCCACGAAACCACTCCGAAAGACATGAAGAGACACAGGATCTTATCCGGGCTTTTAGCGGCCTTCGCCCTGCTGGCGGGCTGCCGCGCCCAAGAGGGGGACGGCCCCGCGCGCCGCGGGGCCGCGTTACGCCCCCTCCCCTACTACCCGTTCGTCCGGTACGGGGACGACACGCTGCAGTTCCCGGCCGGCCGGGCCGGCTTCGCCGCGTTCCACCGCAAGTTGGACACCCTGCTGTCGGCAGGCAAAGGCAGGATAAACATCCTGCACATCGGGGGCAGCCACGTGCAGGCCGGATTCCTGAGCCAGCGGATGCGGGCCGACTTTTCCGCCTCGTGCGGCCCGGTAATGGCCGCGCGGGGCATGGTGTTCCCCTTCCGCATCCTGCGGACGAACGCCCCACGGGACTACGGCATGGACTTCACCGGGACGTGGGAGGGATGCCGGTGCGTCAGCCCCGACGCCGCGGACACCCTCGGGCTGGCCGGTGCCGCGGTCAGCACCCGCGACCCGTCCGCCAGCCTGACGCTGCGGCTCAACCCGGGCGACACCACCGCATGGGACTTCACGCGGCTGCGCATACTGGGCTACGCCGACGACCCGGCCGCCTATCCCTACGCCGTACACCGCGGGGACACCCTGCTCCCGCTCCGCGACGCCGCCACGCACAGCTACCTGATACGATACCCCGAAGCCTGCGACACGGCGTACATACGCATCCGCACCGGCGGGGGCGGACGCTTCACGCTGACAGGCATCCTGCCGGAAAACGACCGGGACGGGCTGGTCTACCATGCCGCGGGCATCAACGGCGCCGACGTGCCGGCCTGGCTGCGCTGCCGCCACCTGCCCGGAGACCTGGGGCTCGTCCGTCCGGACCTCGCCATATTCGGCATCGGCGTCAACGACGCCAACGTGCCGCCGCACAAGTTCGACCCGGAACGGTTCAAGGCACGTTACCGCGAGCTCGTCGCCCTGTTCAAGGCCGCCAACCCGCACTGCGCCGTCCTGTTCATCACCAACAACGACTGCCTGCTCAACCTCGGGAAGAGGAAAGGCAGGCACACCAACCCCAACACGGCGCGCGTGGCCGAGGCGATGAAGGAGCTGGCGGCGGAGACCGGCGGCGCCGTGTGGGACCAGTACCGCATCATGGGCGGCCCGCGCTCTTCCGCCCTGTGGCTCGGCAAGGGGCTGATGCGCCCCGACCGCATCCACTTCACCGCGGAGGGATACCGCCTCATAGGAGACCTGCTCTACAACGCGATCATGACCGACTATCTGAAAGCCGATGGATATTAAGGAAGGCCTGCACGTCCTGTGGCATTACGTGGAAGGCGTGTTCTCTTTCGACCCGGACAGCCCGCTGTTGTTCACGCAGCTCCGGTTCTGGGTCTTTTTCGCCGTCGTGTTCTCCGTCTTCGCGCTCTTCCGCGACAGGCGGCTGCTCCGCAACGCCTACCTCTTCTTCGTCAGCGTCCTGTTCTACTA
>CAYPMY010000011.1:0-9757 GCA_964412085.1 uncultured Paraprevotella sp.
GTTTTCCATACTGCGGAGAGCGGTTTCACGCGCTCCCGGGACAGGGCTCCGGCCAAGGGGGAGCGTCTCCTTGTCTTACAGGCGGAGACGCTCCCCCTCCGCCCATGCCCCTTGCGGCGCGGGCGCACATGCCCCGTCGCCTCGGCGCGGGCGGCGGCCGGCACAGGCCGTCCGGCGCGGCGGACTGGCGGGGAGCGGGGCATCCCGGAGGCGGACGGGCGGAAGCCCCGGTCTGGCGCGGGCCCGTCCGCGGCAACGCGCGAAAAAAAGTGCCTGCGGCATCACTGCCGCAGGCACTTCCGCAATTCCTTCCCGCGCACGCCGGAGGGCGATATGCCTACTCCTCCGCGGCGGCGGCCCGGCGGCGGCGCTTCGGCTTTTCTTCCGCCGCCTTGCTTCCGGCGCCCACTCCCGCCAGCTCCGGGTCTATCATGATGCGGCCGCAGTATTCGCACACGATAATCTTCTTGCGCATGCGGATGTCCAGCTGGCGCTGGGGCGGAATCTTGTTGAAACAGCCGCCGCAGGCATCGCGCTGCACGTAGACGATGCCCAATCCGTTGCGGCTGTTCTTGCGGATACGCTTGAAGGCCATCAGCAGCCGGGGGTCGATGGTGGCTTCCAGCGCCTTGGCTTTCTCGCGCAGCTTCTCCTCTTCCGACCGCGTCTCGGAGATGATCTCGTCCAGCTCGGACTTCTTCACGTCCAGGTCCGCGCGCCGGTCGTCCATCAGCTCCGTGCAGCGGGCGACTTCCACGTTCTTGTGTTCAATGACTTCGTAAGCCTCGCGGATGCGCTTCTCGTTCAGTTCCACGTCCAAGGTCTGGTATTCGATTTCTTTGCTCAGCGACTCGTACTCGCGGTTGTTGCGCACGTTGTCCAACTGCTGTCCGTACTTCTCGATGGAGGCTTTGCTGGCTTCGATATTGGCTTTGCGCGCCGCGATGTCCGCATTCAGCTCCTCCACCTCCCCGCGCGTCTTCTCGATGCGCGCGGACAAGCCCTCGATCTCGTCCTCCAAGTCCTGTACTTCCAACGGAAGCTCCCCGCGCAACGTCTTGATCTTGTCGATTTCGGAAAGCATGGCCTGCAACTGGTACAAGTTCTTCAGCTTCTCTTCGACCGACAGGCTCGCCGCGTCTTTCTTCATGTCTTTTGCCATAGTGCTTTGTTACAGATATTTTATGGGATTCGTGTCTGCCGCCGTCATGTAGAGCGGCAGCTCCGGACAAACCTCACTTATGATGGAATAAAAAATCTCTTTAGCGTACTGCTCGCTCTGGTAATGCCCCGTGACGGCGATCTGCAGCTCCTGGTCGTGGCCGAAATACTGGTGATAGTGCATCTCTCCCGTAAGGAAGGCGTCGGCTTTCTGGCCGAGCGCCTCTTCAAGCATGAAGCCGCCCGCCCCTCCGCAAAGCACCACCTTGCGCACCGGACGTTGCAGCAGCTCGTTGTGCATCAGGCATTCGACATGGAACACTGACTTCACGCGCTGGAGGAACTTCAGGGAATCCTCCGGCTGGGGAAGCGCGCCGACGACCCCGTTGCCCGCCATCACGGTGTACTCGTGCCCGCCGTCCCTCACCTTCACGGGGCGCGGCCGGAGAAGCCTCACCTGCTCCAGCTCCAGCTTCTCGGCGATCTTGAAGTTCACGCCGTCCTCGGCATTGTCCAGGTTCGTATGCGCCGCGTAGACCGTCACGTCGTTTTGGATGGCCTTCCTCACGCACCGCTCCACGTAGCTGCGGTCGGACACGGACTTCAGCCCGTGGAACAGCAACGGATGGTGGGACACGACGAGGTTGCAACCCAAGGAGATGGCTTCGTCTATCACCTCTTCGGTCACGTCGAGACACAACAAAGCCCCTGACGCTTCCGCCTCCGTCAACCCCACCTGCAGGCCGGCGTTGTCGTAGCTCTCCTGCAGGGGCAAAGGCGCGAATCTTTCAAGGGCAAAGACTACTTCCTTAATCCTCACGTCTCAGAAAATTTCCCCAAAGATAGGGATAATGCGGGACGTTTCCAAAGGGAAACGGAGGTTTTTATCATTTATTTAGCTTTCCCCTCTCTCCTGAACACCGGCTTCAGCCGCCCGAACCCGTCGAACGTGCGGCGCGCGGAAAGGGAAATCGTGATGACGAGCGAAAGCATGGAAGCCACGACCGTGATGACGCTTATCATCAGCTGGTATTTTATGGCCACCCCCGGCATCGATCCGCCGAGTATCTGGCCTATCATCGTCCCCGGAAAAGACACGATGCCCAGCACGGCCATGTTGGCGATGCAAGGGGAAAAGGACTTGACGACCGCCGAACGCAGGAAGGGCAACGTGGCCTCGAAGCGGGTCGCCCCGTTGCCCAGCAGGTAATAGTACATGTCCTGTTCGCGCCGCAACTCGCCGTAATAGACATTCACCGCCATGATGTTCACCGTCAGCATGTTGCCGAACAGCACGCCGGCCACCGGGATGAAGAAGCGGGCGGCGAACACGTCTTCGGCGCGCACCACGAAGGCCAAGAAGTACAACGACACCGACAGGACGGTGGCCAGGAAACCCGTGGAAACCGGCAGGAGCAGCACCTTGCGGCGCAAGGCCGTGCGGCTTACGGCCGTATGGGAAGCGACGACGGCCATGACCGCCATCCACGACACGTTGACCCAGCCGTTGTCCCATTGAAACAAGAAACGCAGGTACACGCCTATGAGCAACAACTGCACGGTCATCCTCGCCGTTCCCAACAAGGCCGCCGAAAGCAGCCCCGTGCGGAAACGCCACAGGAAGTAAAAAGGTATCAGCATCAGCAACATACCAACGGCCAACCCCGTATAGGTCAAGTCCACCGTTCCCATCACAGTCCGTTCAAAGTCTTACCACCCGGTCGCAGGCCGCCAGGAAAGCCCGGTTGTGCGACACGCTCAACACGGCCGTCCCTCCGGCCTTCAGACGGAGGAAAAGGGCCGACACCCTGCCCACGCTGTCCTCGTCGAGCGCGGAAGTCGGCTCGTCGGCCAGCAAGAGGCGTTTGCCCAGCATGGCCGCCATGGACAGGATGATACGCTGCCTCTGCCCCCCGGACAACTGGACTACCTTGCGGTGGACCAAGTCTCTCTCCAATCCCAACAACGCCCAAAGGCGGAACAGCTTCTCTTCCGAGAAACCTCCGCCCCGGTTCGCTTTCAGGTTAAAGGGGAGGCGCAACATCCCGTCCACCGACTCTGCCGGAAGGAACAGCTCCTGAGGCACGTAAGCCGTGCATCCCCGGATGCGGTCCACCGTGTGTTCCGTCAGTTCTTCCCCGCCGACAAACACCCGCCCGGCCTCCAACGGGAGGAATCCCAACGCCGCACGCAACAGGGAGGTCTTGCCGCAGCCTGACTCTCCGGTCACACAGACCCACTCTCCGGCCCGCACTTGCAGGCCGAAATCGCGGAAGAGCAAGCGCCCCCCTATCCGCAACGAGGCCGATTCCATTTTCAACATCTCGCCCAATTCCATGCACATTCCATGCACAAAGTTAATAAAAACAAAGCCATTGTCATCGGAAGATTCGTATCTTTGTACGCACAATCGTACACGAAACACGGGATCGACGCATGGGTATCCAATATAAGGTCAGAAGTTCCAACACGTTAGGACGCTGGTGCGAACTGCGTTTCGGGGAAGTGAACGGGCCGGAAGGAACCGAGACGCGCGACACGTTCCTGCCGCCGGAGTGGTTCCCCCAAAGCGGCGTGCAACTCACGTGGCCGCACGCGGGGACGGACTGGCGCGACACGCTGGAAGAAGTGACGGCCTGTTACGTGCGGATGGCTTACGAGATCGCCTCGCGCGAGCCCTTGTTGATAGTGACCCCTGAACGCCCCGGGACGGAAGCCTTGCTGAGGGAGAAGCTCCCGGCGCGGGCTTTCGCGCAGATACGCTGGGCGGATTGCCCCACCGACGACACGTGGGCCCGCGACCACGGGTTCATCACCCTGATAGGCGAGACAGGCCCGCTCCTTCTGGATTTCCGCTTCGACGGATGGGGAAAGAAGTTCGCCGCCGAACGAGACAACCGCATCAACCGGAGCCTGATGAGGCAGGACGTATTGAACGGGACGTACACGGACCATCTGGACTTCGTGCTCGAGGGAGGTTCCATAGAAAGCGACGGACACGGCACGTTGCTGACCACTTCGGAATGCCTGCTCTCGGCCAACCGCAACGGCCTCATGGGCCGCGCCGACATCGAAGAGCGGCTCAAATCGTTCCTGCATGTCAGGAGGGTGCTGTGGCTCGACCACGGCCGCTTGTCCGGCGACGACACGGACGGCCATATAGACACGTTGGCCCGTTTCTGCCCCGGCCAGACCATCGCCTACGTAAAATGCAGGGACCGCGCGGACGAGCACTACGAGGCGCTCGCACGCATGGAAGAACAACTTCGCACGTTCCGCACGCTTCAGGACGAACCCTACCGCCTCGTCGCCCTGCCCATGCCGTTGCCCGTCTTCGACGAAGGCGGGCAACGGCTTCCGGCCTCTTACGCCAACTTCCTGGTAATCAACGGAGCCGTGCTGATGCCGACTTACCGTCAGCCCGCCTTGGACGGGCAAGCGCGGAAAGCCTTGCAGAAAGCCTTCCCGCGGCACGAAGTGGCCGGCGTCGACTGCCTCCCGCTCCTCCGGCAACGCGGTTCGTTGCATTGCTGCGCGATGCAGTTTCCCGTACCCGCACTCAAATAAACGGACACCCTCATGAGAAAGATAAAAGTGGGACTGGTACAACAGTCCAATACCGCAGACGCCAAGGCCAACCTTTACAAGCTGGCACGGAACATAGAAGACGCAAGCAGGCGCGGAGCCCAGCTCGTTGTCCTCCAGGAACTGCACAACTCGCTCTATTTCTGCCAGACGGAAGACACGCGGAATTTCGACCTCGCCGAACCGGTCCCCGGCCCCTCCACGGGATTCTTCGGGGAACTGGCCCGGCAGTTCGGCATCGTGCTGGTCACGTCCTTATTCGAACGGCGCGCGGCCGGCTTGTACCATGACACGGCGGTGGTGCTCGACGCCGACGGTTCCGTCGCAGGGACATACCGCAAGATGCACATCCCCGACGATCCGGCTTATTACGAAAAATTCTATTTCACCCCGGGCGACCTCGGCTTCCACCCGATACCGACGTCGGTAGCCAAGTTAGGCGTGCAAGTCTGCTGGGATCAATGGTATCCCGAAGGTGCGCGCCTCATGGCACTGCAGGGCGCAGAAATCCTGGTCTACCCTACGGCCATCGGATACGAAGGCGGCGACACCCCCGAAGAGCAGGAACGCCAACGCGAAGCCTGGACCACGGTGCAACGGGGACATGCCGTTGCCAACGGCCTCCCCGTCGTCGCGGTGAACCGCGTGGGGCATGAGCCGGACCCGTCCGGGCAAACCCGCGGCATACGTTTCTGGGGCAGCAGTTTCGTCGCCGGCCCGCAGGGCGAGATGCTTGCCCTTGCCGGCCGCGACGCGGAAGAAAACATGGTGGTGGAAGTCGATTTGGAACGCTCGGAGAACGTGCGCCGCTGGTGGCCCTTCCTGCGCGACCGTCGCATCGAGGAGTACGCCCCGCTCACCCGCCGTTTCATCGACTAAACGTTCAAATGGCCCGTAATATAATAAGGTATATGCCATCCCCGCTGGGAATCCGGAGTCGCGGGAGAGACTTTCAAGGGCAAAGCCGGGGAAGCTCCCGCCCCGAACGGGAAACGTGACGCCTTTCCGGGAGACGGCGGCGAAGGCGGCAGGGTGCAAGGATTTTCCGGCAGGCAGCCCATCCGGCAGGAGGAAGCCGACGCCTCTTCGTCCCCCGGCGGGGGCATCCGCCCCGCGCCCGAAGGGCGCGGCTGTTCTGCCTGCCACACCGCCCCGCCCGAATCCGTCCCCGGCGACGCCCTCATGATTCCCGCCACCCCGTCCCTCGTAACGGCGGGGCGCCCGGTTGCGAGGCTTCCCTGAAAAAGGCCGTCCAAGCCGCGGACAAAGCGGCCGCCGGCGCATGCCGCCGCTTCTGTCCGGACGCGGAAAAGGCCGTTCCCGATTCGGGTCGGGAGCAGGGATATCCCTCGGCGGGCGGAGGACTTTACGCCGCCCGCCCCGGCTCGCTCATGGCCGGACGCGCGCCGCCAAGATGCCTTGACAGGCAACGCGCGCGGAACGCAGGAGGTTTCCCCGCCAAGGCCGGGACACGGCGGCATTCATGCAGGAAAGCCTGCACGCTCCACGCAGGCAAACGCGGGCTCGTTGCGGACGATGGGGCGTGGCCGCCCCCGAAAAGCTGCGGACTGCCATCCGTCCGATAATCGCACGGGATGCGTGTTTCTTCCCGGGGGCATCCTGCCGCGGACGGGATGCTCCTTGTCGTTCATGACCCCCGGCTCCCCACCCGACGAAAAGTCCTCTGCTTGAACTTGCCGCAGGCTCCTGTCTCGGCGACAGCGACGGCAAGTATCCCGTCTTCCCGAAGCGGCAGGCACAAGAAGCGCGCCAAGGCTTTAAACGGGAAACCTATCCGGCGCGGGACTGCTGTCCCGGGCGCAACGCGACAGCCGGGCTTGCGTCGTCACGGACGGGTCGCCCGAGGGGGCCGTCGTCAAACGCGCAGGCCGTTCCCGCCCCGGCGGCAGTCCTGTCATCAAGGTGTTCCATACCGGGAGACGGGGACATCGGAGAAGTACTGGAACAGTTGCAGGAAAGCCCCGGGCGGAACCGCGAAGAGGCCTGCAAGTTCAAGAAAGAAGGTTGCGGACGCAAGGGAGTGCCGCGCCACGTCCCCGTACCCACCGGCGGCCGTGCCGGGCGGACCGAAACCGCCATGAAAGCCAAAGAGGCCGTCCCCCCTCCACTCGTGGCGGCCGGGGAAACGGCGACAGCGGACGGCGGCACTTCGAGTTCCACGACAACCGCCCGGACAAGGCCATATCCGCGGATGCAGGGGAAGGGAAACCTCTCTTCTGTCCGGGATGCATCGTGCCGACGGACATCCCCGCCAGGACGGTCAGAGGAGAAAACCGGCCACAGGGCAGGGAATCCTCGCCTTCACAGCTCGCAACGACACGATGGGATACCGGATAAGGGACCTTGCCGGCACTCTCCCGCGAACCTGCGCCAAGGCCGCGCAAGGCCGGCGCGACGGCCTGCCCGCCTACGCGGGACTCAAGGCAAGGGACATTGGGGAAAGGCACGGAAAGCTTCGCAGAAAGCCATGCCGGCATCTACGAAGCGACGGCGGTCGACGGGGTCAAGACCGCGGCCGCCGGCCCGGAACCCCGGAACGAGTTCCGGCATCGGGAGGGGGACATTCGGAAAGGGCAGACGCCCCGTCCCGCCCCGCGAGGAAGCGGCGGGACACACGCGGCCTCGGCTCTGCGGCTGTCCTTTCTCGCATGGCATGGAAGCGCGGCAACGGGCTACCCCGAAGCCCTCTTGTGCCACACGGCCTTGAACCGCAGCCATCCGTGCGGCCCGGCCACAATCAGCGTGACGGCGAAAAGTATCAGCAGGATGCCGACCACATTGCCTCCCGTAAGTTTCTCGTGGAATACCATGACACCCACGAACAACGCAGTAAGCGGCTCCAACGCCCCGAGGACGGAAGCCGACGTGGCGCCGATGTAGCGGATGGCTCTCGCAATGGCCACCATGGAAATCAGGGAGGGAAACAGAGCCAGTCCCAACGCGTTCATCCATTGCGTCCATTCCGAAAGCCACTGCAGATCCACCCCTCCACGCAGACGGACGACATAGACCAGCGAACCGAAAGCAACGGCATAAAACGTCAGTTTCAGCCCCGGCATCTCCTTCAAGGAAGAACGGTTCACGCCCACGATGTACAGCGCGTAGGACAACGAGGACAACAGCACCAGGCACACGCCCGTCATGCTCAGCGTGGCACCGCCCTCTCCTTCATAAAGCAAAGAGACACCCGCGAAGGACGTAGCGACGGACGCTATCTTCACCACGCCCAGCCTCTCCTTGAAGAACACGGCCATAATCAGCACCACCAGCACGGGATACATGAAAAGTATGGTAGAAGCGATGCCTGCGTCCATGTAGTTGAAGCTCTGGAACAGGAACAACGACGAGAAGGAGAACAGCAACCCCATAACCGCCACCGGAAGGATCTCATTCCGTCTCAGGGCAAACGACTGTCCGCTCATTCTCATCGTCACGGCCAGGAACAGCAAGGCAAACACATAACGGTAGGACAACACGGAGTCCACCCCGATGCCCGAGGCATAAAGCGGAATGGCAAACAACGGGTTCAGCCCGTAGCTCACCGACGCCATGATGCCGCACGCGTAGCCTTTCACCTTTTTACCATCCATGACTCCCGTATCAATACCGGTTCCAACTGCTCATCTCCTCCAGCGGCTTGCGCGATTTCCTGCGGGTCTCCCCCGCCGGATAGCCCAGCGAGACGAGCAGAGGCACGCGCTTCCCTTTGACGCCGAGCAGCCTTTTCACTTTCTTCTCGTCGAACCAGCCCATGATGCAAGTCCCTAAACCGAGTTCGGCCGCCCGCAGGCAGAAATGCTCCACCGCGATGCCCACGTCGAGCAGAGAGTATTCCTTGTCCTTGATGACACTGCCGATACGTGCCGTCAGGTTCATCTTCTCCAGCACCACGGCCACGATAACGGGCACTTCCCGGGCAAATCCGTTCATCCCCATCCCGGCGGCCGCCGCCCCCATCTGCGACAACAACGCCGCATCGTCCACGACGACGAACTTCCACGGCTGTGAATTACAGGCCGAAGGAGCAAGCCGCGCGGCTTCCAGGCATTCCACCACCAGCTCACGGCCGACGGGACGCGGCTCGTACTTCCGGTCGCTTTGCCGCTTCCGTATCAGTTCAGACAAATCCATGTTCGCTTTTTTTTCGTTCATTCTGCAAAATTAGACATTTTACGGGAAATACGCCTTCCCGTCGTCCGTTTTTGACAGCTTTCTCGCGCATAAGCCGGGACAATCCCTTTTTCCCCTCGTGTCCCATACGTCCGACGCCTGTCATCAGCGGGAACAAGCGGACGACGGAGGGGAAAGGCCCGTGAGGGACAAGGGGGAAGGACTCGCCGGGACGAAGCCGTACGGCACGGGACGCGGGAGCGGGAAGCGGAATCCACGCCGTGCGCCAAGGGGACTCCGGGACGCCCTGCCCGCCGGGACGGGCATCGACGCGGGGAGCGGGACGCGCCATGACACAATCCGTGCCGTATCCCCGCAGGCGGCAGGAAGCCTCCCGCGCCGCCTCTCCGCCACGAGCGGGGACACCGGGACGGCATCGCAAGGATTTCCCGCTCGAGGCGCGCGGCGGCCGCGGACGCACCCGCCGCGCCTCCATGCCGCCCCGCGGAGGGCTAGCCTGCCCTCCGCAGTCCACCCGAGGCGCATCGGTCGATAAGGACGGGGCCGCAAAACGCGGCAGGGCTTCCGGCACGCTTCCTCGTGCCAAGTCCGTTTCCTTCTTTCCCGCGCCCCTCCCGTCTTGCCGCACACGGGATGCCGGACAAGACGGCGGGGCAAGGGCGGCCGGCCTGTCCGGCGTCCCGACGTCGCCCTCCGACGAGGACTACAGGACATTACGGACATTGTTCCGATTGCGGAGGCGGGGGCTTGTCTTTCGTCCGGCCAAGGATGACCGGCGTGGGATGCAGGCTTCCCGCCCCCTTCCCCGCTCCCGTTTCCGTCCTTCAAGAGGACGTGAAACCGTTCGGCGCAGGACGGA
>CAYPMY010000011.1:9857-24376 GCA_964412085.1 uncultured Paraprevotella sp.
CCTTTCCCGCGGCCGCCCGGCTCCCGGGCTCAAACGTCCAACGTAAAACCGTCGGCGTCATCCAGCACGGGGAACTTGCGGCGGAAATCCGCCAGGCTATCCATGTCCACGTCCGCCGTGACGGCATCGACACGGCCTTGCCCGCAGGCCGCCACAGTACGTCCGTAGGGGTCTATCATCAACGTGCCTCCGCAATACTTGCAGGAAACGTCGGCCCCCACGCGGTTCACGCCCGCCACGTAGCACTGGTTCTCGATGGCTCTCGCCCTTAACAAGGCCAGCCATGCTTCCACGCGCGACGCAGGCCAGTTGGCCACATAGAGCGCCACGTCGTAGTCCTTGCGATTGCGCGCCCATGCGGGGAAACGCAAGTCGTAGCAAATCTGGAGCAGGATACGTGCGCCCCGGTATTCCACCACCACGCGCTCCCGCCCGGCCGTGAAGCGATGATGCTCCCCGCCGCGAGTGAACAGATGCCTCTTGTCATACGAGCGGACCGCCCCGTCGGGAGTCGCGAAATAGAAACGGTTGCGGTACTCGCCGCCTTCCCGGACGGCCACTCCGCCGGCCACGGCGCAATCGTGCCCCGCGGCATAGCGGCGCATCCAACGCAACGTGCCGCCGTCCGCGGGCTCCGCCAGCCTGTCGGGCTGCATGCAGAATCCGGTGGAGAACATTTCGGGCAACACGTACAAGTCCGCCCCCGGACGGGCGTCCATCGCCTGTTCGGCGCTTCTCACGTTGGCTTCCGGGTTCCCCCATGAGACGTCTTGTTGCAAAAGTGTTATTTTCATGCGATTCTGATATTGGACAGGCGCAAAGGTAACGAAAATAAAAGGGAAAGACGCCTTTCCCCGACAAAGTATCCCCAAAAAACAACGGACGAACGCGGAGGAGGCCGCCTTACCCCGCGGGAAGGAGGCCGCAGGCGCGTCTTCCTATGCTACGGCTTCATTCAAGGCGAAGGCTGTAACTCTTCCCCGCGGACGTGGGGAAGGCCGCCGCGCCGCCGGCATCCTGCGTGAAGGCGACCTTGCCGCCCTTCGACTCCCTCACCCCGGCGAGCCTGGCATCCGGCAGATACATCCGGCATTCCTGCCCGGCAGCCGAATACACCCGAACCGCCGCCACCTTCCCGTCCTTCCACGCCACGTCGAAAGTAAAACCCCCTTTCGCCCTCAGCCCCTTGAAGTGCCCGTCGTCCCATGCCGAAGGCAAAGCCGGCAGCAGGAGCACGCCTTTCACGGAATTCTGCAGCATCATCTCAGCGATGCCGGCCGTAAGCCCGAAGTTCCCGTCGATCTGGAACGAAGGATGCGCGCAGAACAGGTTCTCGTACATCCCGCCGGCATCGTCGTCCATGCTCACCACCGTCACGTCCGTGATGTTTTGCGCTTGTTTCAACAAGCGATAAGCCCTTTCGCCGTCCCACAGACGCGCCCAGCAGGCCGCCTTCCAGGCCCGGCTCCAGCCCGTAGCGCCGTCGCCCCGTGAATCCAAGGCCACTCTGGCCGCCTCGGCATAACGCCTGTCTTTCAGGTAAGAGATCTGGTCGAGGGGGTACAATGCCAGCAAGTGGGACAAGTGTCGCTGATGGTCTCCCTGCTTGTCCTCCTGCATGGCCCATTCCTTGATTTGCCCCCATGAACCGACATGCAAGCCGTCGTCCAGACGGGCGAGCTTCTCTTTCAGTTCCGACACGAAGCCGTCGCTTACGCCCAACACGCCGGCCGCCTCCAACGTTTCCTCGAACAAGGCGTACACCAACTGCTGGGCATAGGCCACGCCGTCTTCCCAAGGCCCGTGTTCGGGCGACCATTCGTCGGGGGCCACCAGCTTCCCTTCGCCATTCCCTTTCAGGCGGTCGAACCAGTACTGGCAGGCCGCCTTCATGACGGGCCAAGCCGTGCCGCGCAGGTAGTCCTCGTCCAAAGCATAGGCGTAATGCTGCCACAGGTGGGTGCAATACCAGGCGTTGGCCGGACGGTTGATGTTCCAGTCCGTATATCCGAAGATGTTGTTCTGCGTATGCAAGGCCCAGCCGCGGCAGTTCTCTTTCCGCGCCACTTGCCGCCACGAGCCTCCGTCCTTCAGGGCCTCCGTGTACACGTAAGCGATGAACGGGGCATGGCATTCCGGAAGGCCGGTCGCTTCGGCAGGCCAATAATTCATCTGCACGTTGATATTGCTGTGGTAGTCGCACTCCCACGCAGGGTCGTTCACGTCGTTCCACAGCCCTTGCAGGTTGCTTGGCAACTGTCCCCCGCGTGAAGAGCCGAGCATGAGGTAACGCCCGTACTGGAAACAGAGCATGTCAAGGTAAGCATTGTCTTTATGCTCGCGCACGAGCACGTCCGTCGTGTAGTCCGGTTGCCCCGCGCCCAGATCCAGCTCCACGCGGGCGAAGAGAGGACTGTAATCCGCCAGATGCGCCGCTTTCAGCTCCTCGTAAGGCTTCCGCGCGGCCTTGTCCAGCCGTGCCGAAACCCGCCGGTGAACCTCGTCCGCGCCCCCACGGGTGTAAGTCGGCGAAGCGAGGTCGAAGTTGGTCGCGCCAGTCAGCAGGACTGTCGCCGCCCTCGCTCCTTTCACCTCCAGCCTGTCGGATTTCGCCTCCACCGTCCCGCCGTCGGCCTGCAAGGAAGCCTGCGCCTCGTAGGACAGCAAATCCAACGTGCCCTTGATGGTCATCGTATGGCCGTCCACCCGGGTCTCCCCCTGCCGCCCGTCCCGCATCCGCAGGGAGAAGTCCAGTTTGCGCCCGTGTCCGGCCGCGGCCAGCCTCACCACGATCACGCTGTCGGGGTTGCTGGCGAAATATTCGCGCGAATAGCCCACGCCGCCTATCTTGTAAGACACGCGCCCCATGGCATCGTCCAAGGAAAGTTCCCGACGGTAGTCCGTGCAGGAATCAGGCGTACCGAACTCGAAAAACAAGTCGCCCATGTTTTGGTACGCCCCGCGCTTGGCCGCGCTGCCTGCCCACAACGTCTTGTCGTTGAACTGCAACCGTTCCTTGGCCACGCCCCCGAAGAACATGGCTCCGATTTCCCCGTTGCCAATCGGCAAGGCCGATGTCATCCACACCTCGGCCGGCTCGTCGTACCACAGTCTCATGGGCACGCGTCCGGCATCCGCCGCCCCTGCGTACAAGCAGGCGGCCAGGCCCAAAAGGCATTCCCCCGCCCTCGTTCTCGTGCTTCTTCCCATTTGTCCTTATGAAAGGTTACATGATTCGCATACCGGATTGGACCCGCTTTGCCCCGACCGGCACGCACTCGTCAATCCACGGTGCAAAAGTATGTGTTTTGGCTCAGAGTGGCATCATCACCCTCCCCGATTTAACACAAATTCAACATGCGCGGCGCGGCCGTTCCCCGCCGTCGGCCGACCGGCCGCCCTGATGGCGGGCCATCCGGCAGAACCGGCCGGTGCCGCGGACGAGGCTCGCCGGCGCCCCGCATTCCCGGGACATCCGCCCCGCCGGGGTCTCCCCCTCGCCTAATCGAACCGGCGGAAGCCGCTTCCGCCCGCCGGCCTCGGACAAAGCCGTCTGATTGCCCGGCTTCTTCCGGCCTTTCCGCTTTAAGCCCCGCAGGCGGCCGGAGCCCATGGCGTCCCCCGTCCCCTCGGGCCGGAAAGGAGCGAAACCGCCGGATGTCAGTCCTGATAATACACCCTCTTCACCCGGGCGCTGACTCCCGTCAAGATTTCGTAGGGAATCGTGCCTGCGGCGTCGCTCAGCGCCGTTACCGGCAAATCGTCGCCGAAGATGACGGCGGTATCGCCCTCGCGGCAGTCTATGTCCGTCACGTCTATCATGCAAACGTCCATGCAAATGTTGCCCACGTACGGGGCACGCCGCCCGTTGACCATACAATACGCACGACCGCAACCCAGTCTGCGGTCTAACCCATCGGCATAACCGACGGGCAGGGTCGCTATCCGGCTGTCACGCGTCAACCGCCCCCTGCGGCTGTATCCCACCGTGTCTTCCCGCGGCACCTCGCGTATCTGGAGTATCGTGGTCTTGAGCGTACTGACATTGTGGAGAATCTCGTTGTTCCGGGAATCGATGCCGTAAAGCCCCAAGCCGAGACGTACCATATCTAAATGGCGGTCCGGGAAACGTTCGATTCCCGCGCTGTTGCAGATGTGGCGCAGGATCTTGTGGCCATAAGCCTGCTGAAGCCGCGCACTGCCTTTCAGGAACGACTCGTACTGACGGGCGGAGAAAGCGTCGAAATCGTCACTGTCGCTCCCGACGAAATGCGAAAACACGGAACGGGGTATCACGCCCGTCTGCCGTCTCAACCGCTCCACCAGCGACGGCACGTCCTTTTCCGGGTCGAACCCCAGCCGATGCATACCCGTGTCCAGTTTCACATGGATGGGGAAATGGGTCGCGCCTTCCTTCTCCGCCTCACGAATCAAGGCTTCCAACAAACGGAAACTGTACACCTCCGGTTCAAGGTCGTACTCGAACAAGGTCGGGAAACTGCCCGTTTCCGGATTCATGATCATGATGTTCGCCGTAATGCCGGCTTTCCGCAAGTCCACGCCTTCGTCGGCCACGGCCACGGCCAAATAATCCACCCGGTGATCCTGCAAGGTCTTGGCGATCTCCGCTGCGCCCGCCCCGTAAGCCGACGCTTTCACCATGCACGCCATCTTCGTCTCCGGCTTCATGAAACTGCGGTAATAGTTCAGGTTGTCCACCACGGCATTCAGGTTGACCTCCAATATCGTTTCGTGCACCTTCAAGGCCAAGTGCCCCGCCAGGGTGTCGAAACGGAAGGACCTTGCCCCCTTGATGAGAATCACTTCGTCATGCAGCGTGTCCAGCACGCCGCTGCCCAGCAATTCCTCCGTGGAACGGTAAAAGCACGCCTCCATGCCGAACAGGCCTCGCGCGGCGGACAGGCACGGGCCGACCCCTATGAACTTCTCCACGCCGCGCACGGCCGCCAAACGGGCCACGCGGCCATACAATTCCTCGGGCATCCCTCCCGTCTGTTCGATGTCGCTCAAAATCAAAGTGCGTCTCCGCCCCGCGCAATCGGGACGGCGGTTCATGAAGTCGAGGGCGATGTCCAAAGAATTATAGTCCGAATTGTAGCTGTCGTTGATCAGCGTGCAGCCCGAGCGGCCTTCTTTCACCTCCAGCCGCATGGCCACCGGCTCGAGCAGGGCCAT
This sequence comes from uncultured Paraprevotella sp., assembly GCA_964412085.1. GTDB lineage: Bacteria > Bacteroidota > Bacteroidia > Bacteroidales > Bacteroidaceae > Paraprevotella. Next base: position 15,054 of record CAYPMY010000011.1, read on the forward strand.
CCTCGCGGCGACCGCCTCGGGAGTCATCCCCAAATGCAAGCATACGGCCAGGCAGGACACGGAATTGGCCAACGAGGCCTCGTTGGCAAAAGGAATGGAGTAGGACGCTTCCTTACCTTTATATATATAGGTCACGACCGTCGCGGCATCCCGTCGTTCCGCCGACGATATGTACAAAGGCACGTCGCGCCGCCGCCGCGACCATGCAAAACGCTCTCCCTTGAAGGCCGAACGGTCGACGCACCCGGCCACGCGCGCATCGTCCATGCCGTACACCAGGACCCCGGCATCCTTGAACAGCTTCAGCTTCTCCAGACACTTCTGCTCGCACGAGGCGAAATTCTCCTGATGCGCATCGCCCAAGCAGGTAAAGACCCCTATGGTCGGCTGAATCACCGACTGCAAAGTGTCCATCTCCCCCGGCTCGGAAATCCCGGCCTCGAAGAGGCCCACCTCGCTTCCCTCGTCCAGATTCCATACGGACAGGGGTACCCCGATTTGGGAATTGTAGCTCCTCGGGGAACGGGTGACCCTCTTTCCGGGCGACAGCAACTGGTAAAGCCATTCCTTGACCACGGTCTTCCCGTTGCTCCCGGTTATGCCCACCACCGGGATGTCGAAGGCCTCGCGATGGCGTTCGGCCAAGCGCTGCAAGGCTTTCAGCGGACTGGGCACTTGCAGGAAACTGGCATCGGGACAGGATGTCATGTCTTCCGGCAAACGGCTGACCACGAATGAGCGTACCCCCCGGCGGTAAAGCCCGGGAATATAGCGGTGGCCGTCGTCGCGACGGCTTTCCAGCGCGAAGAACAAAGTATCTTCGGGGAAACACAAAGAACGGCTGTCCGTCAGAATCCACCGGACTTCCGCCGCATCGCTCCCCCACAGGCGGGCGCCGGCGAGCGAAGCAATCCTTCCCAATGTATAAGACATAATCCTCAATGTTTTAGCAGACCTTTCAACCTTTCGTACCCGGCAGCATCCGCCGATTCCGGGTACTTCTCGGCGAGCCGTTCCAACCTTGACACGGTTTGGCGCAGGAAATCGCGGTAAGCCCCCGATTCCGGATGAAGCGGACGGTGGGACAAGGCCTTGGACACGGCCTCCCATTCCGCCATAAAGGCTCGCGTCGCCGCAGGGAAACAGGCTTCGGAGAGGCGTTCCCAGACATACTCCGCCGCCACCTCGGACGGATGGAGCATGTCCGCATCATAAAACCTGTAATCCCTCAACTCGTCCAGCACGATTTCGTAAGCCGGGAAGTAGAAGCAACGCCCCTCCCGCGCGCGGCACAACTCGTCCACGGCCAGCAACAGCACGGCCTTCCCCAGCCGGCTGCCGTGGAAACCATATTTGGCGTAACGGTAGGGGCTGACCGTAAAAACGACCTTCAGGGACGGGTTGACCCTCCAAAGCGCCTCCAAAGCGTCCGCGAGCACCGCCTTCGTCCCCTCCACGTCCAACTGCTCTTCCGTAAACCGCGCCCCGGGCTGCTTGTGGCAATTCGCGACCACCCTCCCGCTGTCGTTCAGACGGTAATGGCGGTTCGTGCCCAACGTAAGGAACAAGACCTTCGCCGACCCGATCCTGGCGGCTTCCTCGCGGCGCACGCTTTCTATCCGGACGCGGCATTCCTCCCTGTCCCCCGCAGAAAAGGAACTGTCATTCAGCCAGCTGTGCCAAAGCCCCCCGGATTCGAAAAAGACATCCCCGGGCAACGGCTCACCGGCAGCCACCGCCTTGCACCACGTGGCGACGCTCACCGGGTTATACAACACCCCGAACGGGTTGGCATGCGCATCCAACCCCGACCGCACCATACGCCGCCCGATATGGTCGGCAAAGCAAGAGCCCAACAGGGTAAGCCCGTCTCCGGGACGGATGTCCACTCCCCTCATCCCGGTTTCTACCGTGGTACGAAACTTCATTTCCTGCACTCGTCAAATGCCAAAACGGCATTTTCACCTGCAAAAGTAAGCAAGATATATGGAATTATGCTAATTTTGCACGGACTAAATCAAGCTGATGACAAACAAAAACACGTACAGCCTCTTGTCGCGAATCAACGTCCCGGCCGACTTGCGCCGATTGCCCGTGGGCGAATTGCCGCAAGTATGCGAAGAACTGCGCCGCGACATCATCGACGAGCTGGCAGACAATCCGGGACATTTCGCCTCCAGCCTGGGCGTCGTGGAACTGACGGTAGCCTTGCATTATGTGTACGACACTCCTTACGACCGCATCGTATGGGACGTCGGGCACCAGGCATACGGCCACAAGATACTGACAGGAAGGCGGGAACGCTTCTCTACCAACAGGAAGCTGCACGGGCTACGGCCTTTCCCCTCCCCCTCGGAAAGCGAATACGACACGTTCACCTGCGGGCATGCTTCCAATTCCATCTCCGCCGCCTTGGGCATGGCGGTGGCCTCGTCCAACCAGGATGAAAAGAGAAGGCACATCATCGCCGTCATCGGCGACGGCTCGATGAGCGGCGGCCTGGCCTTCGAGGGGCTGAACAATGCCTCTTCCACCCCGAACGACATCCTCATCATCCTGAACGACAACAACATGAGCATAGACCGCAGCGTGGGAGGGATGAACCATTTTTTCCACCATCTCCACACCAGCAACCTCTATAACCGCCTGCGCTTCGCCGCCTCCCGGGAACTGTTCAACTTGGGGTGGCTCAACGAAGACCGCCGGAAGCGGCTCATCCGTTTCAACAACTCGCTGAAATCGCTTATCAGCAACCAGCAGAACGTGTTCGAGGGGATGAACATACGCTACTTCGGCCCCAGCGACGGCCATGACATCGTAGAACTGGTACACACGCTCCAGACCCTGAAAGACATGAAAGGCCCCAAGCTCTTTCATGTCCACACCGTCAAAGGCAAAGGGTTCAAGCCGGCGGAGAAGGCGGCGGACGTCTGGCACGCGCCGGGCAAATTCGACAAGGGAACCGGCGAACGCTTGCAGGCGGACACGGGCGACCTGCCTCCGCGCTACCAAGACGTGTTCGGGCAGACCTTGCTCGAACTGGCCCGGATGAACCCGAAAATCATCGGCGTGACACCCGCCATGCCGTCGGGATGCTCGATGAACGTCCTGATGAAAGAGATGCCGGACCGGGCTTTCGACGTGGGCATCGCCGAGGGGCACGCCGTCACGTTCTCCGGCGGAATGGCGCAAGACGGCCTCGTCCCGTTCTGCAACATCTACTCCTCCTTTGCCCAGCGGGCCTACGACAACCTCATCCACGACGTCGCGATAGAACGCCTCAACGTGGTGTTGTGTCTGGACCGCGCGGGACTGGTGGGAGAAGACGGCCCCACGCACCACGGCGCGTTCGACTTGGCCGCACTCCGCCCCGTGCCCAACCTCATACTCTCTTCCCCGCTCAACGAAAGAGAACTGCGCCTGCTCATGTACACGGCGCAGCTTCCCGGCCAGGGCCCGTTCGTCATCCGCTACCCGCGCGGACGGGGAGTGCTGGCCGACTGGCAATGCGGTTTTGAAGCCATCGAAGTGGGGAAAGGTCAACGCCTCAAGGAAGGGAAGGATGTCGCGCTGCTCTCGTTAGGCCCCATCGGCAACACGGCGGCGGAAGCCATCCGCCTGTTCGAACGGCAACAAGCACAAGAGGGGCATCCCCTCACGGTGGCCCACTATGACATGCGTTTCCTCAAGCCGCTGGACGAAAACATCCTGCAGGAGGTTGGAACGCTTTTCTCCCGAATCATCACGATAGAGGACGGAGTCGTCCGCGGAGGGCTGGGGTCTGCCGTACTGGAATATATGTCCGACCACGATTTCTTCCCCAAGGTGGTGCGGATGGGACTGCCCGACCGCTTCGTGGAGCACGGCACGGTGGAACAGCTGCGTCGGATTGTCGGGATCGACAGGGACTCAATCGTGTCACGGCTCCGTTCCATTTCACAAAAGTAAACCCATGAAGATCATCATCGCCGGTGCCGGCGCCGTGGGCACACATTTAGCACGGCTCTTAGCCAAGGAGAGGCAGGACATCACGTTGATAGACGAAAGCGAGGAGAAGCTCTCGAAAATCGCCGACAACGTAGACCTCATGCCCCTCAACGTGAAGCCGACTTCCATCAGCGGCCTGAAAGAAGCCGGGGCCGCGCATGCCGAATTGTTCATCGCCGTCATGCCCGACGAGATGAAAAATATAACCTGCTGCATGCTGGCCCACACGCTGGGGGCGAAGAAGACGGTGGCCCGCATCGACAACGCGGAATACTTGGACGAAGAATACAAGACTTTCTTCAAGGACATGGGAATCAGCTCTCTCATCTTCCCGGAGATACTGGCCGCGCGGGACATCATAGAGAGTATCAAACACAGCTGGGTCAGACAGTGGTGGGAAGTGCACGACGGGGCGCTCGTCATGCTGGGCATCAAGCTGCGCGAGACCGCTGAAATCCTCGACATCCCGCTGAAAACGCTGTGCGGCCCGGACACTTGCTACCACGTCGTGGCCATAAAACGGAAAGACACGACCATCATCCCGAACGGCGACGCCATGCTTCAGCTGGGAGACATCGTGTATTTCATGACCACGAAAAAGCACATACCCTACATCCGCAAGATTGTAGGCAAAGGGCATTATGCGGACGTGAAAAACGTCATGATCATGGGAGGCGGGCGCACGGCCATGCATACCGCCCTGAACGTCCCCGAATACATGGAGGTGAAAATCATAGAAAGCGACCCCGCCCGTTGCGACGAGCTGAACGAGGCTCTGGGAGACAGCGACGTGATGGTCATCAACGGAGACGCGCGCGACTCCTCCCTGCTGATCACCGAGGGCATACAGCACACGCAAGCTTTCGTGGCCCTGACCGGGCAAAGCGAGAGCAACATCCTGGCCTGCCTCACGGCCAAGCGGCTGGGGGTGCGGAAGACCGTGGCGTTGGTGGACAACATGGACTATATCTCCATGGCCGAAAGGTTGGACATCGGCTCCATCATCAACAAAAAGACGATTGCCGCCAGCCACATTTACCAGATGATGCTGGATTCGGACGTTACCAACGTGAAATGCCTGACCGTGGCCGACGCCGACGTGGCCGAGTTCGAGGTGAAAGCCGGGGCAAAAATCACCAGGAAACCCGTGAAAGACCTCGGCTTCCCGGCGGGAGCGACCATCGGCGGGCTGGTACGTCACGGCGAGGGCGTGCACGTGAACGGCATGACCCGCATTCAGGAAGGCGACAGCGTGGTCGTATTCTGCCGGGACATGTTCATCAAGAAGCTGGACAAATATTTTGCGTAGCCCCGGCATCCATGCTGTCCAGCAAACGCCGGATGTCCCGCTCAAGCAACTTGTAAGGCGGCGCGCCCTTAAACCCCACGTTCTTCCGCAGCATGTTTCCCACGGAATCCTGGCTGTGCTGGTAGCACGACAATTCGTTCTGCCGCTGTGTGTCGTGCCCGGCCAGACTGCGGATTTCACGCTCGCGTTCCTTGCGCAACAAGACGCAAACAGAAGCCAACAACGGGGAAATCACGTTGTCGAACAACGCGTGCCCCTGGATGTACAAGTAAGTCGTCTCCGGTGTAACCCCCAAGTCCCACAGCTCCGCCTTCAGCGTCTCGTAATCCTTCCTCGCCTGCGGGAAGCGGCGCCGCAGACAGGCCGCCTTCCGGTCAACCCTCCGCCGCACAAGTTCCAACGCCCGTTCGGGACGGTACACATCAATGTCCCTGATGCTCACGTGATTGCCAAACTCCGTCAAAGAGAACTCCCTGTAACAGCCCCGCCGGTACACCCAGACCGACCACACGAACAACGGCCAGATGATTCGGGAATACTCTTGCATGAAACCTTCAAAGTCCACGATCTGGCGGTCGTTGAGCGTGGCCATCACACAGACACGATGCAACGTCGCCGCATAGCACTGGTAATTCTCGATGGCGTACGCATAGGTATGGAACACGAAAGGGTTCTCGTTGATCAGCCGCGAGGTCGGCGTGGCTCCCTGCAGCAAGTAATCGTAATCCGCGTCGACGCAGGCTATCATGTAATTCCCGAGCAGGGGGCCGAGCTTGTTCGTCAACACCGTTTTCTTCCCCTTGCCCAACGTGTCGCGGGAAGGCAGCATGATTTCGAAGTAACGGCTGTCGTCCTCGAAGTCGTCCAGCACGGCCCGCCAGAAGAACACGTCGTCGTAGCTCTCCACATAGGCCACTATCTTCCGCCGTGCCGTCCTGGGCTTCAGCCTCTGCGCCGCTCCCAGGTACGAAGAAGTCAGGTTCTCGGACAATCTTCTGGCCATGACGCTCCCCCTCCCCTCCTCGGAAATCACCGCGTGATGTCGGACACTTCCGTCACGGCGTCCATCCATCCGTCCATGATCATGGCCGGCGAATGCGTCGTCAGGACAATCTGCACGGCCGGGTTCAACCGGCGTATCAGCGTTATCAGCTTCTGCTGCCACTCCACGTGCAGGCTGATTTCCGGCTCGTCCATGAAAAGCACGTAGGGCTGGCCGTCTTCCACCAGCACGGTAAGCAAGATCACAAGCATCTGCTTCTCGCCGGAAGAGAGCTTGTAAGGCGAAAGCGTCTCGCCGCACTGCTCCAGCTGTATTTCGTTGCTGCTTCGGACGATTTTCTTCCCCGTCTCGCCGAAGAGCTCGTCCACCATGTCCTGGAACTGCGCCCGCGCCCGCGCCGCCGACTGCGCCTTTTCCCGCGCCTCGGGATTCCCGCTCGTGAGCAACGCTATCATGCGGTTCCCCACGTTGACCTGATAGTCCAGGAACCGCCGCTGCAGGAGGTAAAGCTGCCAGTCCAGCTCGGTGGACACCCTGTCGTCGGCCAGCTTCTCCAGCAGGTTGCTGTGGAGCAAGGGGCGGTCGAAGCTCCTCACCACGTCGAACCTTACCGTCGCGGCATCTTCCGGCTCGTATGTCAGTTTCACGTCGGGATTTCGCGGACGCCCGTCCTTGACCACCCCCAGGAGCCTTGATATGACCTTGTTCAGGATCGTGCTCTTGCCGACCCCGTTCACGCCGCTCAGGATGTTCACCTTACGGTCCAAATCCCACACGACATGCTTCTGCCCGCCCCAAAGCGAGTCTATCTCGATGCGCCGTATGTACTCACCTATCTTATCCATGGTCTGCGTCTTTCAGAATCCTTCCTGCCCGAAGACGGCGGCCCGCCGCGCCGGCTCCCGCCTTCGTTCCGGCAAAGGTAAGTTTTCCGGCAGAAAGAAGCAACGGAAAGATGCTAAAATTCGCGAGGAAAGAGCTAACTTTGCAGTCGTTTTCCGACGCACAATGATTTCGAACCCTGAGCCGCCATGCCCGTCATCCATCTCATGGCTCCGGCGACAGCGCCGCCTGCTCGAAATGGAATACGAATACGAAAAGGCACAGTTCCGCGCGCAGGCGGAAACGGCCGGCGTGTCCCGCGGCATCAGCCGAGGGATATGCTGGTACCCGCTCCGCGTAAGACGAAGTTACCACAACCCGCTCAACCAGTTGGCCGTCGAGGTGGAACGCACGGAACACACGGGCACGGACCACGGGTTCGAGCCGGGAAAACAAGCATGCTTCTTCGCATTGGACACCTCGGGGGACTCGCGGCGGGACGGGCACGGCGGCAGGCCGCATTTCTTCCGCTTCACCTGCACCGTGAGCCTCGTGGAAGGCGACACGATGACCGTAGCCCTGCCCGGCGCGGAAGCCCTTTCGCGCCTGATGGAAGAAAGCCGCGTCGGCGTGCAGCTCTGCCTTGACGAGACCACCTACCGCCTGATGTTCGAAGCCCTGGACAAGGTGAGCGCCGCACGGAATGGCCGCCTGGCGGAGCTGCGCGACATCTTCCACGGCACGGCGCAGGCCGGACGTTCCTCCTCCCGCCCCATGCGCTTCCCCTGGCTGAACCCCGCGCAAGAGTCTGCCGTCAACGAAGTGTTGCGCGCAAAGGACGTGATGGTCGTGCACGGCCCTCCGGGGACGGGCAAGACCACCACCCTCGTGGAAGCCATCCACGAGACGCTCCACCGCGAGAACCAGGTATTGGTGTGCGCCCAAAGCAACATGGCCGTGGACTGGATTTCGGAGAAACTGGCCGACAGGGGCGTGCCGGTGCTTCGCGTCGGCAACCCATCGCGCGTGAACGACAAGATGCTGTCGTTCACCTACGAGCGGCGTTTCGAGGCACACCCCTCTTACCCCTCGCTCTGGGCCATCCGCAAGGCCATCCGCGACCTGCACGCATGCCGCACGCCGTCGGGCCGCGAGGCCGTCCGCCAAAAGGTGGCCCGCCTGCGCGACCGGGCGGCAGAACTGGAAATCGCCATCGACGAAAGCCTGTTCAACGAGGCGCGGGTCATCGCCTGCACGCTGGCAGGCAGCGCCAGCCGCGTGCTGACCGGGAAAAAATTCCCGACCCTGTTCATCGACGAAGCCGCCCAAGCCCTCGAGGCCTCCTGCTGGATTGCCATCCAGAAGGCCGGGCGCGTCATCCTGGCAGGAGACCACCGCCAGCTCCCTCCCACCGTGAAATGCCCCGAAGCCCTGAGGGGCGGACTGGACCGCACGCTAATGGAAACCATCGCCGCGCGGCAACCTTCCGCAGTCAGCCTGCTCCGCACGCAGTACCGCATGAACGACGCCATCATGCGCTTCTCCAGCGAGTGCTTCTACGACGGGAAGATGGAAAGCGCCCCGGAAGTGAGATACAGGGGCATCCTGGACTGGGACACGCCGATGGAATGGATAGACACGGCGGACGAGGGACAAGCCGCCCGGTACCTGACGGAAGCATCCCCCGTCCCCCAGGCAGAGGCACCCGGCTTCGGGGAGACCCGCGACCCGGACGGCACCAGCCGCTCCAACCCCGAAGAGGCGCGGCTCGCCCTGGGCATACTGAAAGCCTATTTCCAAAAGATAGGCGAGGAAAGGATACTGGCGGAACGCATCGACACCGGCATCATATCCCCTTACAAAGGACAGGCGCGGCTGTTGCGCGCCTTGCTGGGGCGGGACGCCTTCTTCGAGCCCTACCGCCGCTTGCTGAGCATAGACACCGTGGACGGGTTCCAAGGGCAGGAGCGCGACGTCGTACTCGTCAGCCTGGTGCGGAGCAACGAGAGCGGGCAAATCGGCTTCCTGCACGACTTGCGCCGCATGAACGTGGCCATCACGCGGGCGCGCATGAAACTCATCCTCGTGGGCGACAGCCGCACGCTGTGCCGCACGCCGTTCTATAAGCTGCTGCACGGCTACGTCAAGTCGCTGGACGCCCGGTGACGCCCCGGCCCGTCCCCCGCCGGACGGGACTGCCCG
>CAYPMY010000011.1:24476-27089 GCA_964412085.1 uncultured Paraprevotella sp.
CCTTCCTCCGGCGCGCCCGGCGCATCCGCGCCTGCCTCCTCCCCGCCTCCCGCCTGCCCGGGAAGCCCATTTCGCGAGGACACGCCTGGTTTCCCTCAAGGACAAGCCGTTTCCCCCGCCTCCCGGGACCGCATCCCGGCAAGGGAGCTGCGTTTTCCCATTCGGACAGGACGCGGCTTTGCCGTTTTTTGCGTACATTTGCCCACCTATTACAAAAACATCGAGGCCATGGACTTCAAAGAAATCTGCAAGGCACGCTACTCCGTGCGCGCCTACAAGCCGGACGCCATCCCGGCAGAGAAAATGGAATACATCAAAGAATGCACGCGCCTGGCCCCCTCGGCGGTCAACAGGCAACCGTGGAAATTCATCGTCCTCACCGGCGAAGACGACCGCGCGCGCATGCGGCAGTGCTACGACAGGGAATGGTTCCGCGAGGCCCCGGCCTATGTCTTAGCCTGCGGGAACCGCGGGGCGGCCTGGACAAGGAGCCATGACGGGAAGAACCACGCCGACATCGACGTGGCCATCGCCATAGAGCACCTGTGCCTGGCCGCGGCCGAGCAAGGGCTGGGCACCTGCTGGGTGTGCAACTTCCGCGTGCGGCTCTGCCGGGAGCTGTTCCACCTGACCGGCGAGTGGTACCCGGTAGCCGTCATCCCTATCGGCTATCCGGCCGCGCCCGGCATCCCGGAAAAGACGCGCAAGGCGATGGCCGAAATCTGGGAAGACCGCCAAGCGCGGGAATAAAGGCAGGAAGACTTACAAACGCCGCCGGCCAGGGAACCGGAAAACGACCTGCGCCGAACGGGAAGCCGATCTCTTGCGAACGATTCTTCAATCGCAAGAGATCGGTCTTCCGTTCGGCGCAGAAAAAACCGTCGCCCTCTGCCGGTCCTACAAGCCGTTGAACGACAATCCGATACGGGAAAGTGCCCGCGGGCCTTGCGTCTCGTCGGGAAACCTTACAAGGAAAGCTCCCGGGGATGCCCGTCACGCCACCCTTTCGAGCTTCCTCATCACGGAGAACATGAACAGGGCGGAAAGCAGGCAAAGGGCCACGAACACGCTCCACACCTGCCACAACGGCAAGGCCGTCCCCCAAAGGGAGGAGCCCACGGACGTGAGGAGGTTGCCTACGGCCGTGGCCACGAACCATCCGCCCATCATCATGCCCTTGTACTTCGGGGGAGCGACCTTGGACACGAAGGATATGCCCATGGGGGAAAGCAGCAGTTCCCCGAAAGTAAGCACCAGATAGGTGCATATCAGCCAATCCGGCGACACCAGCACGGCCGTGCCGGCCGCCATCGCCGCCTTTTGTTCCCCCGAGCTGGGCAGACCGGACGACCCGATCGCCATGATGAGGAAGCCGGCCGCGGCCACCAGCATGCCCAAGGCTATCTTGCGCGGGGCGGAAGGCTCCTTCCCTTTCTTGGCCAGCCAGCCGAACAAGGCAATGGACACGGGCGTCAGCGCCACGACGAAGCAGGGATTGAAATGCTGGAATATGGGAGCCGCCACCGGCGTAGAAGGAGGCAACGACACGTATTTGTACCACAGGCCGCACGCCGCCGCCGCGACGACCAAGGCCGCCACGGCCTTTCCCGTCCTGCTCTTGCCCTGGAACAGGGCGAACAAGGCGTAGACGATGAGGATGCACAGCACGAGGTTGGTCACGTCGAAGGCCATGCTCTCCACGCCCGAAGAAGTCTTGGCCGTGAACTCGTCGGCGAACAGGGTGAGCGTCAGCCCGTTCTGGTGGAACGCCATCCAGAAAAAGACGACCACGGCGAACACCAGGCACAACGCCGTGATGCGCGCCCGCGTCTCAGCCCGGGGAAGCTCCTCGGCCTTGGACTCCCGGGCCGTCCCTCCGGCTTTCTTCCCGCCCTCCACATGGCGGAAGGTGCCGCGGAAGCCATAATATATGGCCATGGACAGTATGAGGGAGGCGCAGGCCACGGCAAAGGCGAAATGATAGGATTCCCCCTCGCTCGCGCCCAGCGACTGACGCGCGTAGTCCATGATTCTGACCGCCGCCGTGGGAGCGAACAGCGCGCCGACGTTGATGGCCATGTAGAAGATGGAAAAGGCGGAGTCGCGCTTGGCCGCATGCTCCGGGGCATCGTAAAGGTTGCCGACCATCACCTGAAGATTCCCCTTGAACAGCCCCGTGCCCGCGCTGATAAGCAACAAGGCTCCCGCCATGCCAGCCACGGCCACCGCGCCCGTCCCCAACGGCAAGGCCAGAAACAAATAGCCGAGGAACATGATGACTATGCCGATCGTGACCATCCTGCCGTACCCGAACAAGTCGGCCAGAATGCCGCCTACGAACGGGAGGAAATAAACCAGCCCCAGGAAAGTGCCGTAAATGGCACCCGCCACTCCCGGCGTAAATCCGAAATTGGCTTTCAAGAACAAGACGAAGACGGCCAGCATCGTGTAGTAACCGAAACGCTCGCCCGTATTGGCCAGCGCCAATGCATAAAGACCCTTAGGTTGACCTTCGAACATAACTCAGAATGTTTTTAATAGTGAACGAATATGTCCGCAAAGATAACATTTATTTTCGCTTCCCGCCCCGTTCCGGGTCTTTAATGTCGTTTT
>CAYPMY010000011.1:27189-28913 GCA_964412085.1 uncultured Paraprevotella sp.
AAAGATAACATTTATTTTCGCTTCCCGCCCCGTTCCGGGTCTTTAATGTCGTTTTTACCCACGTCCCCGTACATTCCACCCTTTCTGCCGTCCGGGGGAAACGCTTCCCGGAGGACGACCGGCATACCGCAGGTACGGGACAACCGGGGCGCGGGCAAATCCGGATTCCACGCCGGGGCCGCCTCCCGACCCGGGAAGGCCACGGCGAGGAAAAGCCGGAAGCCGATGCCGCCCGCCTTGCGCCGCCCGCCCGGCCTCGTCCGGCGGCGCGGCGAAGGAGACCCGCTTGCGGCCGCCGTCACGGCCTGCGCGTCCCCGCCCCTGCCGGGCGTGTCCCTCCCGGCTGCCCGAGGCAGAAAGGACGGCCGCCCTCCCGCGTACACGGAACGAGTGTACGCGGGAGGCGGCCGTAACCCCGTCCACGCGATTCACAACGCGAGCAGCTGCTCGCCGTGCGTCTTGGTCTTGACCTCCTTCGGGGAGAACACCTTCTCGATCTCCCCCTCCTCGTTAATCACGAAGGTGGTGCGCAAGGTTCCCATATACTTGCGGCCGCACATGCTCTTCTCTCCCCATACGCCCATCTCATTGACCAGCGACTTGTCCGTGTCGGCAATCAACGTGAAAGGCAATCCATGTTTCCCTATGAACCTCCTGTGCGAGTCGGCGCTGTCCACGCTCACCCCGATTACCTCGTACCCCTTGCCCTTCAGCGCAGGATAGTTGTCGCGCAGGCTGCAAGCCTCGGCCGTGCAGCCCGGCGTATTGTCCTTGGGGTAAAAATAAAGCACCACTTTCTTCCCGCGGTAGTCGCTCAGCAGAATCCGTTCCCCTTGTTCGTTCACGCCCAAGACCTCGGGCGCCTTGTCTCCTACTTTCATGTCTCCTCGTTTTCAGGTTAAAAAATGCCGCCAGCCCGGCGACCTTGCGGTTCACCCGCATTCGTCGACCGTATAGTTCACAAAATCGTTGAAAGGCTTCATCAACTCGAAAATCCCGGCCGCACGGTCCAACCAATTCTCGTCACGGAAGAAATCGTCCGGCACCGCGTGGCAAACGGAGTAATCTTTCGGCCTCAGGTAATCAGGGTAAGGGAAGTCCTTCGGGAAACCCTTGGGGAGGGTTTTCAGGCGGGACTCGCCTATGACGGGAAATGCCGCCTTGAAATCCGCCGCCTCCACAATGGAGCGGAACTCGTCCGTCTCGTCCACAATGGACTGGCGGACGGCTTTCAGAAGCGGCGGAGGCAGACACCACGCCCCGCCGGCCAGCAAGCATCCGCCGGGCTGAAGGTGGAAATAATAGCCGCTGTGCCAGGATTTCTTTCCGCAGGCGTTGATGTAAGCCCCGAAATGACGCTTGTAAGGCGACTTGTCTTCCGAGAAACGAGTGTCGCGATAAAAACGGTACGTGCAGTCCCTCACCGCAAGGTGCGCCACACTGCCGTCAAACGCGGCGACACGATGGATAAGCGCCTGCACCATCTCCTCGAAAAGCCCGCGCGCTTCCTCGTACCGCCCCCTGTGTACTGCAAACCATCCCCTGTCGTTATGCGCCGCCACGTCTTTCAGGAAGTCCAATATGCAATCTGCATTCGCTTTCATGTATATCCCCGCTTTCATCCGCCAAAGGTAATACAAAAGCCCATGAAAAACAAGACGAATGCCGCAACCTGTATAAGAAAAAGTTCATTGATTCAATTGTTTCACTATTTGGCGTATTTA
>CAYPMY010000012.1:0-28055 GCA_964412085.1 uncultured Paraprevotella sp.
CCTCTGGTTTTTAAACCCTTCAAAATCTATTTAAAACACACCCCCACCTCCCTGGGGGGGGGCCCGCGCGCCGGCGCGCGTCCCCCGCCTCTAAGCCAGGCCAAGGGCAAGGCGTCACATTCCTATCTGGCCTTTCCAGTTCAGGAACCAGTTCTTCTCATCCAACATCTTGTTGTAAAGCGCCTGGTCCTTGTTCTCGCTGCCTTCGCGTCGGCTGACCGGGTCGGCCACCCACCTCGGTTCGCCGTAACGCCTGGCGAAGCGGATCAAGTCGTAGAAGCGCTTGCCTTCGAAACAGGTCTCCAAGGCGTTCTCGTTGATGATCATGCTGTCCACGCTGGCTTGCTCCTTTTTCAGGTTCTCGGGTTTACGGGCCCACTCCATACGGCTCTCTCCCGCATAGCCGTTGATACGTTTGCCGTACTGGTCCACGGAATCCACCATCGGGTAAGCGTAGTCCGGATCCAGCTCGGTATAGCCGCAGCCGTACGAATGCACGCCCACCGAATTAACGTTGTCGGAGCCTGTCCTGCCGTGACGGGTTCGGAATGAATTGAAATGGTTGTTGACCGAATTCAACTCGTCGAGGAACACCGAGTCGGCCTTGTTGCAATATACGTACACGCTGTCGTTCATGACATCGCTGCTGATTCCCGTGGCCAGAATGGCGTATGCCATGCGCGGGAATCCCCCGTTGTTGAGGGCTTCGGCCAGACGCAGCCACACGTCGGCTGTGCGGTAGATGCCCCTGTTGCGTGCGCTGGTCTTATAGATTGTCTGCGACGTGAACCTGTCGGCAACCCCTCCCGACGTGATGTTCTCGCTCTGCGTCTGCCACTGGGTAACCAGACGCAAATCGCCTTCGTACAAGTCGGATTCCATGTCCGGGACGACGTCTATCGGATTGTCCTTCTCGTCCAGGAACGAATAAGACTGCGCCCGGCTAATCTCTTGCATGCGAAGCGACGGCGTTATGCTGTAATTCGTCGAAGTGACATAACGGCCATTCTCGCGCTGCGAATTGTACAGGCCCGGCACCTCGCTGAAATATCCTTGGCTGGAAGCCGAGTCCATCGGGATGATGGTGAAAGTCCCGTCCCCAAAACCGCTAGCCCCATAAGACCCGGTAATCCTGCCCGGCATAATGGTGCCGTTAGGCGCGTACTCCCATAAAGTCCCCCCCTGGTAAGATTGTTCCTCCCAAGAGGCGGCCCGATATTCAGAGAAACAGACAGTCTTCACGAAACCGTCCCCCACGTTGCGCGTGTCCATGATCCAGCGGAAATAGCACTTGGCGGCCTCACGGTAATTCTCACGTCCGGCATCCGGCCCCTGGCAAGAAGCCTTCCAGAGATACAAGTCGCCCAACACCATGTCTATCGGGAAATAGCAGTTGGCCATCAAGATGCTGCCCACCGTGTGCAGGACGGGCCACGGCGTATTGCTGTAAGGCTTCAGGTCGTTGATGAAATAATCGCAAATCTCCTCGATGCCCTTGCGGTCCGCCGCGTCAAGGCTGACTTCGCTGGCATCCTGCTCCGTCAGCAACGGCTTCGTGTAGAAAGGCACACGCCCGTAATTCAACGCCAGCTGCAGGTAAGTCCATGCACGGATGGACCTCACCTGGGCCATTTCCTTGGCAAAAATCTGGTTGCCCCGGTTGTCGTATGCCGCCGTATCTGCGTATGCGAGGAAATAATTGCAATTGTTGATTATCGCATAATAATCGCGCGGGCTGTTGTACCTGTTCTCGTCCGTTACCTCGAAGTTGGCCAACGCGCGCAAGTCGGCATTGGCCTGATTGGTCAAGGTGACGAGGTCGCCCCGCACCTCGCCCAGCAGGTTGGTACGGTCGCCGATGGCCTGCAACTTATAGATGATGCCTACCAGGGAAGTGGCGGTATCGGCCGGGGAAGTCAGATGGTTGCCGTACACCACGTAATCCGAAGTCGGTTCAAGCATATCCTCGCAGGAACCCAGGATTCCCGCTCCGGCAGCCGCCAACGCAATCTGAAAAACATAAGATTTGAATTTCATAAGAGACTGAATTAAAGGTTGATTTTAATACCGAGCATGAAGTTGCGGCTGTTAGCCAACAGGCCGCGGTCTATGCCCTGCTCCAAAACACTGTTGCTCATGGAGAAGTCCGGATCGATTCCCAGATACTTGGACACGGTGAAGACGTTGTTCGCCTGTCCCCAGAACGTCAGGCCATTGATGAAAGTGTTGTTGATTGGAAGCTCATAGCTCAACGTGACGGACTTCAAGCGAAGATAGCTGGCATCCTCGATCCAGCGGTCGCTGAAACGGGCGTTGCCCATCGGGTCTTCCCACGCCGTAATCGGCATGTCGGTCTTCTGTCCCTCGTAGCTCCAGCGGTTCGCCATCGTCACCGACTGGTTCATGAAACGGTTCCCGCCTTCCAGCTGCGAGCGCAGGTAGTTGTAGGCGTCGTTGCCCAAGCTGTAATTGAAGTTCACGTCCAGACGGATACGCTTGTAACTCAAGGAAGTAAAGATGTTGCCGTAGATGTCCGGGTTCGGATCCCCGATGACCCGCATGTCCGCCTTGTTGATTTCCTTATCCCCGTTGTCGGCGAACTTCACGTCGCCGGCGCCGAAATAGGTCTTGTCGATGCCGTTCTCGTCCAAGATATACAATCCGTCGGCGGCGGCGTCTTCCGAAGTGGCATATACGCACGTGCCGGACGGGGTGGTCTCGGTCTTATACCCGTAGAACAGATTCACGGGGTGCCCGATTTGCGAGCGGACGGTGGCGCCGTAGACTTCGGCTTCCACATAATCCTGTCCGTCGGGCAGGGCCGTCAGCTTGTTCTTGTAATGGCCGATGCTGGCGCCCAGCTCCCAGTTCCAGTCGCGGGTGGCGACGACATGGCCGTTCACCGTAATGTCATAGCCCTTGTTCTCCAAGGAACCGCCGTTCACCCACATGTTCTCCAAACCGGTAAGGAAACTCAGCTCATGATAAGTCAAGAGGTTGTCCGTCCAGCTCTTGAACACGTTCACTTTCAAGTTCAAGCGGTTTTTCAGGAGATTCAGCTCCGAGCCGAAGCTGAAGCGGCGGGTCGTTTCCCACTGCACTTCCGTATTGCCCAAATTGCCCAAGACCAAGCCATTGGCCAGATTCTGGAACAAGACGCTCTGGAAATAGGTACGGGTCGCGTCGAAGTCGATGCCGTCGTTGCCGCTCACGTCGTATCCCATCGTGAACTTGGCATAGTCTATCCCCGGCACGTCGAACCAACTTTCATTGGACAGCACCCAGCCGGTCTGGATTCCCCGGAACACGCCCCAACGCACGCCAGCCAGCTTGAAGCCGTCCTTCGCTTCCTTGCCGAACCGCGAGGAACTCTCGATGGACAGGTTGCCCTCCACGAAATAACGCTTCCGGTAATCGTAACGGGCCTGCCCGTACCAGCTCATCGATGTCCACTCGTTGGAACTGCCGACGGTGGACTTGTTTTGCGTGTCATTGATGAACGGCTTCTTGTCGCTGCCCGTATTGTAGCCCACCTGCGAGTCCACCTTGTAATGGTCGTGCATGTAACGGAAACCTCCCAAAAGGTCCACGCTGTGTGCGCCGTACTGGTTCCCCCACTCTATTTTCGTGTCGCTCGAGATGGAGTTTTGCGAAGAATAAAGCGAACGGATTTCGTTGTCTACCGAAACGCCGATGGAAGCCACGTAGTAACCGGGCACGCCGTTCATGGGCACGTAGTACTTGTCGTTCGTGTTCGTCAGCGTGTAGCTGAACAAGGAACTGAGGGACAAATGGTTGTTGAACTGCCATTTCGGAGTGATGGCGATGTTCATGAAGGAATTCTCGAAATAGTTCTTGTTCTGAGCCGTACCGTACTCGTTAATGGAAGCAGGGTTGGCCAAGCGGTAATTCACATTGCCCATCGAAGACAGGGCCTGGTTCAGATAGTCCTCGTCCTCGTTGTCGAACGCCACGTCGGAAATCTTGCCGTTGGAATAGGCATACGGGCTCAGCATCGGGCTTTTCACCAAGCCGAGGTAATTGACGGAAGTCACCGTCCCCTCATCGTAATCCTCGGGAGCACCCTGGTCTTTCAGGTTACGCGTCACGTTGCTGTAGGAAACGTCGAAGCGGATGAACAAATGCTTGGACATGTTGATGTCCGTGTTGAAACGCACGTTCAGACGGTTCACGTCATTATCCTCCAGCACGCTCTTCGCGCCGTTATACCCCAACGCGAGGAAATAGCTCGCCACGTCGTCGCCTCCCTGTACCGTGATGCCGTAATTCTGCGAGAAAGCCTTATGGTAGATGACATCGTTCCAGTCCGTATTGTTATTGTACTTGTTGTAGTAGTAGTTGCCCGGATCGGTGGTCAGGAACTGGAACTCCGAGAGGTTCGTGCCCGTCGTCTTCAGCAAGTCCGAGGCGTACGTCTTGAACTGCGGGCCGCTCATCATCGGGAGCGACTTGGGCAGCAGCGTGATGCCGGCCGACACCGTCGCGTCGATTTTCGTGGCCAGGCTCGTGTTGCGCTTCGTCTCGATGAGAATCACCCCGTTGGCGCCCTTGGCTCCGTAAATGGCTGTACCGTTGGCCATCACCTTCACGCTCTTGATTTCGTTCACGTTGAAGGATGTCAGGATGTCATTGTAGAAACCGTCGTGAATCATCGTGCGGTCATACTGCTGGTCCACGATGACCCCGTCGATCACGACCAGCGGCTGGCCGTTCCCGTGCAGGGAGTTGATGCCGTTCATCATCATGAAGTTTCCGATGCCCGGCGTACCCCCGCGGGAAAGCGTGCGCACATTGGCGCCCAACTGGTCGCCGATCTCGGATGTGATGTTCAACGACGGGCTGAAATCGAACTTGTCCGCCGCCGCCGTATTCAGGATGTTGTCGTCCGCGCCGTATGCCGGACGCATGGTGCTGGAATACAGCGTGACGTCGCGCAACTCGCCGGACTGGTTGATGCCCACGCGGACTGTATTGTAATCCGGAGCCGTGATCTTCAAGGCCGTGGCAAACTCCGGCACGTCAAGCCTGTACGTCCCGTCCTCTTCCGTCAACGTGCTGTAGCCGTCGTAACCGCTCACGCTGACCAACGCCCCGCCCAGAGGAGTGCCGGACATCACGGCCAGCACCCGCCCGCTGACCGGACGCGTCCTTACGTTTTTCTTCACCGGGCTGGCAGGCCTGTCCGCAGCCACGGAGTCGGCGGCAGCATCTTCCTGAGCGTAGCACCCCAGCGTTCCTGCCGTCAACAATGCTAAACAATAGAATCTATATCTTTTCATCACTCATGCTCTAATATGTTGTTCTACAATCAATTTTCATCGCTCCCTGGGCCAGACACGGGGCGTGGCTCGAAAATCACGCAGTCTATCAGCAGATCCTTGCTGAAGCCTTCCGGCACGGTCCTTCCCCTGATGGATTGCAAGGTCAGCAACACCCTGGGCTCTTCCTCCCCGTAGTTGCAGACCGGGAATTCGACTCCCGTCGCTACCGTCACGGTATCCATCTTCGAAGCGTCGACTTCCACGTCGGTACACAAGGTCTTCGGACTTCCATTTTCCATCAAATCCTTGGTGGGAGTCCAAGCCCTCGACGGGAAATACCTGATGTCCGCGGAAAACCGGCGCTTCAACTTCGCGTCTTCCGTGGCCAGGGTGTCTCCCGCCAAAGGAGTGGCGAACACGACCTTGATGTCGTAAGGGCAGTTGGAGAACGTGCCGGGAATCTTGAAAGTGATTTCCGGCTGGTTGGTACGTCCCTCGCGCGCGTCCCTTACCACCACATATTCGTTCAAGGACACGCTGAAGTCCTTGTTGGTAGCGTTCACAGTATGCACCTGCATCGTGGAATCGACTATATAATTATTGCTGAATTCTCCCTCTATCAGAATCGGGCGCATGTAATTCAGCTTGGTGGGAGGGATGCGCCAATCCGCAGCCTTGTACAGGCGGCCGTTGCTGCACTCCAGCGGCGTCACCCCGTCAAGCAGGCCGCCGGGGCGCATCGGGTTCTCGTACTTGGAGTAATCCGGGATATAAGAACGATAAGTCGTGGCAGTGATGGAGTCCGGATCCGCTTCGTTGAAAGGCGGTTCCTGCGACCTCACATTGAAGAACGAACCGTACACGAACATGTATTTGGAATGGAGGTTCTGCAAAGAGTCCCCCTCTTCTCCCAGGCTGTTGTGGTACTCGAAATAAGAGCGGTACCTGCCCAAGTTCTCCCTCCACACCTTGTTGGTGGGAGCCACGAGCCAGTACAGGCTGTCCTCGGAATCAATCTGGCCGAACTCGTTGAAAACGGGATTGTATTCGTACAAGACGGAATCCAGATAAACCGTCTTGCCGTCCACGACGCCGCCCGGCACGCTGGCCTCTTCGTCAAGTTCCACGCGGTTCCAGGAGAGGAAGAAATCGGCCAGGCTGTCCAGCCCCTCGTCTCCCCCTCCCGTCTCCATGCGGACACGTTCCCAGATATTGGGGAAGAATGCGACGGGGCCGTCCACCTTGTAGAGCATGCCGTTGGACGACGGGACCCCGTTGCCCACCATGTTCACCTCGCCGTTAAGCATGGAACTGCTCAGGATCAGACGCTTGCCGTTCATCATCTTGACAGTCTCGTCCTTTGTCAGCGAGGAGACCTGCTGGTTGTACATGGCGATATGGTTCCTGATGAACTGGTTCACGGTGGCATTGTCGTCGTCGTCCACGCCCTGGCTCTTCGCGCTCTTGTAGGCATCGATCCATGACTGGGCTTCCTCGTCCGTGATTTCCGGGACCCAGACGGTAAACGCCTGGTCGCCGTCCAACATGTCCTTGTAGCCACAGGAATCAAGGACCCTCGCGAAAGGATGCATGCTGTCGTCGAGCTGCATGTTTTCCCACAGGGTGGCGCCGGGCACCGTACCGTTCACACTGTAATGGTCATCCCACGTATCCGTGCAGGACACGGCGGCGGTCGCGGCCAACGCCACAATGCCTGTCTGTATATGATATTTCGGTTTCATTTTTCCGTTAGCGTTTAATTGTGAATATTAGTAATCGTCCTCGCCGATGCCTCCGGCCCCGCAAATGCTCATGGGGACTAACTCCATGTAGTCAAGGATGAAGCATCCCTTGTTCCCTTGCGTGAATACGGAACGGATTCTGACCATATGATCCGTATGGGGCTTCACTTGGACGTTGCAAATCCTGCGGCGGAAAGTGTAGGCGTTGTTATACATCACCGTGCAGCTGTTGGGACTGTACCTTGGGACGTCCTCCCCGTCGTTCCCCGTGAAGATGCTCTTCGGCCCGGAATAATAGCCGTTGTTCTTCATCGTACGCGCATTCTCTTCCAGCTGTTCGGTGGTGTAAACGCCGTTGGAGCTTTCTTCCGAATTCCGAATGCCGTCCTTGCCGTTATAAAGCCCCCCGACTCGCGGGTCGTCTGCCTGATAGCGCATGTCGATAGGAATCCCCTGCGGCATGCCGTCGACATAAATCTGGGCGATGCCGCGATCCATCATGCCCGGATAGCCCAGGCGAAGCTCATACAGGCCGGGAGGGACTTTCGGCAACGGGAAGGTCACGTCGTAGCTCGTCCCCAGGATGTTGATTTCGTCCCCGCCCCAGTTCCACCACGGGACTTTCGGGCGCTGCACGAAGAAAACGGTGTTGTCGCTGAACTCGCAGTTCTTCATGTACCCTTTCGGGATGTAGTAATTGAACCCGCCGTAGCCATCCCCGTTCTCCGAGTTGTCCCGCTCTTCGCTGTAAGGCACTGTCGCTTTCCCGCACAGGCGGATGTCGTTGTTGGTCAGTTCCGGCCACAACGTGCTAAAGTCCATGCGGATTCTCGTGTTCATCACGTTGCCGCGCATCGTCCTGTCGTAGGCCACCACGTCGTCTATATAGAAGTAGGACACGTTCAGCGAGAAGTTGTCCGCGTCGGGCGTGGTCAGGTAAGCGCCGCGCACCCTCTCCTTGTAGTCCGTGGCCGTGCTGTGGTTGACATAGTATCCGGCATTGTGTTCCGCCAGCCTGTCCACGGTGTTGTACACCCTCTCCAGCTTTATCGTGGAATAATTCAGCAGCGTGGAAATCCACTCCGTGGGGTCGGCATAGTCCGTCCGGGTGCCCCAGCAGTTGATTAACTTGACCGTGCTCGCGAACAAGCGGTCCAGGATATGGTAGGACAGGAACATGTTCAACGGGTTGTAACGGCTGGTCAGGGATTCCTTGTTCCAATACTTCTGCTTCGTCTCCTCGTCCAGGCCGAAAATCTCGGCGGACTCGGGATCGCCGTATGTCTCGGCGGCCAAGTCGTACAACGCGTCGACTTTCTCGTCCAAGGTCATGCCCGGGTCGAAACGGTCGCCGTACTTGTCATACAGCACCTCGTCGGGAACGATAAGCAACGTGAAGCCCTCGTAGCGGTGGTCCGGGCGCTTGGCCTTGTACGGGTAGCCTGCATCACCTGGATTGAAGCGGCCGCCGCTGTAGAGCGTCTCGAGCCAGAAATCCGGCAAGCCTTCTTTCGCGGCTTCATAGCTTTCGTCACGGTAATGAATCAGAGAGTCCAGCAATCCTGTACGGCTGAGGGCTTCGTAAAAAATCGTGAACTCGTCGTGGTTTTCGTCCAAGATGCTGGAGCCCAGGCTGGTACTCGGTATCAACACGCGGTCCACGGGATGTACCACGCCGTTGTCGACGGAATCATTCTTCAACTCGTTGATGATGGCCGACCGGCGGTTGATTACGCTTAACGTCATCCCGTTCGCATCTACCGTGTCCCCGTCCGTCAGGATGATCAAAGGCAGCTCGAGCCCGTTGGGCATCTGCTCCGTCTGTGAGAATTGGTGAGTGTACTTGATGCCGTTTACCAGGCAGGTCTTCACCAACGTGTCGCACAATTCCGCGGGGATATCCTCGACGGAAGCGTAGCCGCGCTCTTTCAAGAACGATTCCACTCCGGAATTGACGGCCGGGAAGAAAGTGAGGGAGTTGCGGCTCGACAGGAAGTCCATCTCTCCGGCCCGCTCCACGATACGCCTGAACAGGCTGAAGTCCTCGCGGTTCTTCAGGAAATCGCTTATCATCTCGCCCGTGAAAGTGTAGTAGCTTTCGGCCGCCAGGTCGTCATTGCAGCCGGAGAACAGGCCCGCCTGCACCGTCAGCAGCAAAACGGCACACGCCGATATTGATATTTTAGAAAAACGTTTCATAACGATTAAATCATTTAACTGTTGATTCATAAGATTCGCCGGTCTCAGGATAGGCGGGATTCTGCACCAAGTTGGAGTTGACCCGCACTTCGTCGTAATTATAAGGCCAATAAATAGCCATCATGTTCCGAAGCTTGCCGGTGGCGGTCGCCGCGTTTTCCGTGAACTTGCTTTGCACGTTGTCCACCAGGTAGTCCGTATTGCCGTCACGGCGGGCACGGCGCACCAAATCGAACCAACGCTTGCCCTCGAACAGGAACTCGCGCCTGCGCTCGTCGAACACCAGATTCATCAATTGCGACTTGGTGGTAAAATTGCTTTGGTTCAGGAAGGAAGTCATGTTGCTCGGCTTCGAACGGTCGGCAACGGCCTTGATTAGCTCGAAGGCGGCTTTCCCCAGGCTGTCGTTGCGCTGGATTCCCGCAGGGGTGTCCACGGCGTCTCCCATCATGCAGATCAGGGCTTCCGCCTTAATCAGCATCATGTCGCTGACCCGGTAAAAGACCCAATTGGCGTCGTTCTTTCCCATACGTCCCACGTAACCATCACCAGAAATCGGATTGATGGAACGGTAAGCGTATTTGGCTATACGTCCCTCTTCCGGAGTAGACTCTTTATCCACCCAGATGGACTCCCTGATACGCGTGTCGCTCTTCGACAGGAACAGCTGGGGAGAGGAAATCTCACTCCAAAGCGGCTCCGCCGGCGAGAACAGGCCGGCCTCCTGGGTTCCCTCGAAACGATAGAAGAACGCCGCAGGCACGTCGTTCCACTTCGTGCCGTCCGTCGTGCTTTCGGTGAACTCCAACTCGAAAATGCTCTCGGGGCCGCCGCCATCGCCGAAATTATATGAATAAGCCTGTCCGGGTCTCAGGATGGTATTGTCGTTATCCGGGACTAAAGGATAGCCGTTCACTTGATAATTAGAAGAGTAATTGTCCTCGAAATATTCTTTCTTGGAATCGATGACCATCTGGGCGTACCTCTCCGCATTGGAAAAATCACCTAACCACAGGTACATATCGGCCAACATGGCAAAGATGGCGTTCTGCGTGATACGTCCGTAGCTGATGTCCTTGCCGGATTGTTTCGGCCATGCTTTCAACGCGTACGGCCATACGCCCGACAAATCGTCGATCAGCCTCCGGACGACGACGTCCCCGTCCGTGGCCGGGAGGTTCAGTTCCTGCTCGTCGTTCGTGATGGCCACCGTGTAGTAGGGCACGTCCTTGAACGTACGCACCAGATAGAAATAACACAGGGAGCGCAAGGCCGTGACCTCGGCTATCGTGGCCTGCACGTCGCTCGGCAAGTATTTCGGGTCTCTTTCCGCCACTATCGGCGCCCTCTCGATTACCAGGTTGCAACGGTCGATGACATCATAGAAGCTCGACCAGGAGGTGTAGGCGTTGGTGGAGAGTATGTTCTCGCTCAAGATATACCCTTCCGCCGAGGTCGCGCTGAAATTGGGATTGAAACCTTGGCGCGTGTTGTCAGAACGGCTTTCCCCCCAAATGAACAGGCGACGAACGAAGTCGTCATCCTGCATGCGAGTGTAGCACCCCGTCACGATTTCATCCACGTCGGACTTCTCGTTCCAGTAATTATCTTCATACACCATGGTCAACGGATAAATCTCCAGGAAGTCCCCGCAAGACG
The DNA here is from genome assembly GCA_964412085.1 of uncultured Paraprevotella sp. Lineage (GTDB taxonomy): Bacteria > Bacteroidota > Bacteroidia > Bacteroidales > Bacteroidaceae > Paraprevotella. The sequence goes on from CAYPMY010000012.1 coordinate 10,883, forward strand.
CCACGGACATTCCGGCCATGGCCAGAAAAGCTGATTTAAACCATATCTCTTTCATCTTATTCATAGTATTATCATTAGAAATCCACTGTGACGCCGAAAGTGTACGACTTGGCACGCGGAGTCTGCGCATTGTCTTGCGTCACGCTATATCCTCCGTAACCCATCTCCGGGTCCACGCCGGAATACTTCGTCAGGCAGAAAAGGTTGTTGGCGCTCATATAGAAACGCAAACCGCTCAACCCGATTTTCTTCACCATTTTCTGAGGCATATTATAAGAGAGCTGCAGATAGTTCAGGCGCAGGAACGTCCCGTCCTCCACGAAGCGGTCGCTAATCATAGTATTGTAATTCGCGAAGTTCCCGCTCGTGCTCAACGCACGTGGAATGGACGTGAAGTCGCCCTCCTTGCGCCAGCGGTAGTTCACGGCCTGGCTCTGGTTGTTATTGGACCCCATGCTTTCCATGTTCAGACGGGCAATGTTCACGATGTCGTAGTTCACACGATAGTTGAACTGCGCGTTCAAGGACCAGTCCTCATAATTGAGCTTGAATCCGAAACCGCCGGTCAGCTTCGGCAACGAGTTGCCGAGATAGACCACGTCGAGCTGGTTGATGTTGCCGTCATGGTTCACGTCCTCATAAATGGCATCGCCGCCCTTGAACTCATATCCGGTGCCGCCTGTTACGTAATTGAACATCATCTGCAACGGGTCTCCTCTCATGTCGCGCACGATCTCCCCTCTCTCGTTGTACACAAGTGGGGCTGTCCAACCGCCGTTGTCGTTGAAGTTCGCCACGAAAGCCCGCGCGTCCGCATCCCCGTCGGCCGCCAGACGTTCATTCTGCAGGTAAGTCTCATAATTATACATGTAGACGCCCCTGGAACGGAAACCGTAAATGGCGCCGAAAGGATTGTCGATCTGCACGCGCTGCAAGAGACGCGCATTGGTGGGTTCCCAGTCATTGTTCAAGGACTCCAGCACACGGGGATCCATCCGGGTAATCTCGTTCTTGTTGTTGGCGAACGTGAAGTTCAAATCCATCCAGAACTTGCCTTTCTGAATCAGCTTGTTGGTGTTCAAGTTGATTTCCCAACCCTTGTTGTTCATGTCGCCCACATTCTGGTAAGGATAAGTCGTGAAGCCGGACACACTGGGTATCCTCACATTCTCCATCAACATGTCCTTCGTGGTCTGCGTATACAGGTTGATGTCGGCCTTGATGCGGTCGTCCCAGAAACCCAAGTCGAAACCGACGTTCCACGTGTACTTCATTTCCCACTGCAAGGTGTTCAGCTTCAAGTTGTTCGGAGCCATGGCGGTAGAACCGAGATACCTGCCGGCCGAACTGTACTGATTGACGTACAGGTAATCCCGCGAGGGCTGGTTGCCGACCATACCCCATCCCGGGCGGACGGAAAGCATGGACAGCCATTTACGCGTGCTCTCCATCCACGGCTCGTCCACGACGTTCCAACGACCCGAAACGGCGGGGAAGACTCCCCAGCGCTTGCCCGGGCCGAACTTGGTCGTGCCGTCCACACGTGTGCTTACGTCAAAGACGTATCTTTCCTTGAAAGCATAGTGGGCGGTGAACGTATAATAGAGGCTTCTCCAACGGTTGAAGTTGCTGGACATGCCGGGGTTAATGCCGCCGGCACTCGGGGCTTCCACACCGTTCGGCAGGCCCGACACCGAGGTCGACTGGTCGCTCGACGTACCTGAAACCAGCTGGAAACGCCCCATTGCCATGAACGAATGGTCCTCATTCAGGAAGTGAGGCACGAAAGTCAACGTGTGCGTGGTCGTGAACGCCAGGCTCTTGGAACTATAGCTCGTGCCCTTGCTCACCCCGGCAGTATTCCAGTAGACGGTAGTCAATTCACGCGGATAATAGGTGTCCTCGTATGCGTTGAACACGTTCATGACCGCCCTCCCGGTATAAGTCAAACGGTGCTTGGTATCATCGATTCCCAGGAAGTCATACTGCAATTCCAGCGTCGGGTCGACAGCGTACGTCGTATAGGAGTTCTTGGCATACTTGGCGCTCGCAATCGGGTTCACTATCGACCGTTGGTCTGCCAGCACGTCGTCCTTCTGTAGCATCTCGTAATAACGTCCCAAAGAATTGCCTTGCTCATCCTCTTCGAAAATGGCCAGGTTCGGCATCTTCCTGTAAGCAATGGCCAGCAAATCGTCGGAATTCTTCTGGTTGTCCGTATAAGTCAAGGCAAAGTCGCTGACAATCTTGATACGGTCGCTCACGTAATAGTCCAACATCATGCGGGTCGTAAAGCGGTTCAGCTTCTGTTCGATGATGGAACCGGTCTCATGGTCGTAACCGCCCGATATGCGGAAACTCGCCTTCTCGCCGCCGCCGGAGACGGAAACGAAATGGTTCTGGCGCAGACCGAACTGTTTCACTTCCTTCACCCAGTCCGTGTTGTTGTTGAACATTTGCCACTCGGAGAACTCGCGCTTGTCCGTGACGTAATTGAATTCGGGAATGTTGGCAGTCGCGTCGCTCAAGTGGGGATTGAAGTACGCCTCCTTCATCAACATCGTATATTGGTCGCCCGTCAGCAGGTCTACTCCGTCCGGCTGGTACGTGCCCGTCAGGCGGAGGGAGTAAGTCAATCTCGGCTTCCCGCGCTTCCCGCGCTTCGTCTTGATTTCAATCACGCCGTTCGCGCCTTGGGAGCCCCAGATCGCGGTGGCGGCGGCATCTTTCAAGACGCTGATGCTCTCGATGTCTTCCGGGTTGATGTTCAATAATTGCGCGAATTGCTCCTCATTGGCGTTTTCCACCTGGAAGTTGGTCTGGTCGACATTCCAAACGTCGCCGTTCACCACGATCAAAGGTTCGGAACTCGTCAGCGTACTGATGGTGGACGCGCCGCGCAAGCGCATCGTCGTGCCGGAACCCAGGTTGCCGGAATTCATCACGATGTCCAACCCGGCGATACGTCCCTGCAAGGCTTCGTCCACGGAAGTAAGACCCAAGCCCTCGAATTCCTTGGCGTTGATAGTCTGCGAGGCGAAGGAGACCTCGCGTTCCGGAATGGCCAAACCGGAAGTCTCCATAAGTTTCTTTGCCTTTACTTCCACCTGCTTCAGCACCATGGCGTCCTCCAAGGTCACGTTGTACACCTTCTTGTTTATAGGAAGTATCTGGGCTTTCATACCCACGTAGCTAATCTTCAAACGGTTCTTGGAACTCTTGATTTTCAAGGTGAAATTGCCGTTAAAGTCTGTCACCGTGGCGGATATGTTACGGTTGGAAGCGTCCATTTCGACAACCGCAGCCCCCACGACGGGGCCGAAAGAGTCGGAAATCGTCCCACTCACACTCGTTATATCCTGAGCATTCGCTGCCGCCGCAAAGACTATGCAGCAAATCAAGGAATAATAATATTTCAATTGTTTCATTGTCTTTATCATTAAGGTTAATTACCTGAAATCTCATTGTAGGCGTCGGACAATTCTTCCGTATAGAGCAACGGTTTGTCTATCAAATGCACAACTGCGGTAGAAGAGTTGAATATACGGGTCGCCGCCTCAATATCCGTACATGGCGGAGGACTGGAGGCGTCGCTTGAACTTAAACCGGCACGGAAACGATATTCACGTGCAAAGTGATTGCCCTCCAAGACCTTACGGGGATCCTCCCCTTCAATCCTGCTATTATTGGCGTCGTTGCAGGCGATTTCTATGCTCCCAGAACCGGCCTGGCCGTTGTTTGACACCGAAAGCGTGGCGAAACGGCTTCCGCCCATATAAGAAGTCTCGTAAGTACCCGACGAAGCGGGAGCGGTCAGATAAACCGAATTGTTTTGAATGTGATAACGTATGAAGTTGTTAATCAATTTGTTCATGCTGTCTATCTGAGCCTCCAGCCGAGCCGCCCTCTCCGGGTCGCTGTCCTCGATCTGGTTCAATTCTTCCTCCAGTTCCAAGACGTCTTCCCAGTCCGGGAGCAGGTTGTGCTCGTACATTTTCTCTATCTCGGCCGTAGGCGGAGCATACACCGTATAGTTATAGTTCTCCATGACCGACAAAGTATTACCGTTGGAAATCGTTTTGGCCGAACTCTGGGCAGAAGACCCGGAGCCACTTGAGGTGATGTTATAGAACTGGGACACCAACGTGCTGTGATTCACCATCTCGGAGAACTCTTTGTAACGGTTATCCTTTTCGGCCAGCTCCTTCAACAAGGTAGGGACGGATTTCGAGGCAGGCAATACCGGCTCCTTGTCGACGATGAAGGTTTCGCCATTGCCGTCGGGATTGAGGCCCATGTTATAGTAACCCTCCTCGCCACGCACGTTAAGTTCTTCGGGAGAATTGCTGCCATTCTCATCCGCAAGCTCCTTGCGATAAGGGGTCGTGATGCGAATGCCCGTCCCCGTTCCTTCAAGTATTACCGGGCAGCCGCCTTTCGTAACCCATACGCTCTTGCCCGTAGAGGCGCTGGCGGACTTGTCCTTGACTATGATGGAATTTTCCAACACATCTTTCAAACGGTTCTTCACATAATCTTCTTCCCATGTCTCTTTATTATTGTTACCTGGCCAAGGATTGGTGATTTCCTCGCCGGGTTCCAAGTCGCCGTCGGCATTCCTGATTGCCTTATAACGCCTGCACTTGATGCGGTAGCTGCCTTGCAGGTTAGGGCTATCGTCATAATAGAACTCCGTGATTGTCTGTTGATTCTTAAAGTAATCCACGGGATCGACATAACGCTTCAGGGCTTCGTCCGTAGGAAGGATGAACAGGAATTCGCTCTCCATGGAGTTCAAATAGGCCTGATAGTCCAAATCGTTGATGATGAAGCGCATGACACGGATATTATCATCCAATGATGCGGGGAAAGCCACCGACTGGTACTCCGGGATGTTATACACCTCGTTGGCCTTGTAAACCACACCGTTGTTGGCCATAAGGCAAGAACCGATGCCCGTCGTTCCGCCCGGCTCGCCCTTAGAAAGCCCCATTTTCAGCTGCGCCGTGTTCATCACCGACTCGAACTTGCTGGGGACGGTAGCCACCAAAGAGTACTTCATGAGATTGTCCAGCATGTTCACGATGATATAGTTCGGAATGCTGTCCACTTCTCCAAAGCGGTCTATCAAAGCGACACCGCCGCCCGACGTGAAGTAACGGTCGAAAGCGGCGTTCGTGGGAGCAATGATGACCGCCATGTCCTCTTCCATAGGAGTATTGGACGAACCATTCTGATACGCGTTCCATCCCGGGTCGTAAGACAAGACATCGTCTTTATTGTAATTCACGCCGCGATAGGACAACAACGAATTGTGCAACGGACTGTTCACCTCGCCCAAATCGAACCCGTTATTCAGATAACGCCATATAAACGCCGAGTCCACGCCGAGCGTGCCGGACAGGCTCTGGTCGTACACCGGAACGGCGAAACGGTCCAGCATCTTGCTGAATTTCGAAAGCTCTGTGTCGTTATGGATAGCCTCGGCCATGTTGGTCAAGGGATTCATCACGTTCTCCAAGACCTGGATGTAACCGTTCTGACAGGTGATGTCCCGTTCCACCAGACGCTGCCCGTTGATGTACGACTCCGAAGTGTTGTCGCAAGCCCCATTGGTCAGGAACTTCAAGTCGTCGTCCGTAATCTGCTTGTTCGACAGGTAAGCGGAAAGGAAATGCACCATCGGTGCTTCCGTGTTGTCCCGGAACACCGTCATCCCTCCTCCATTCCCATCCGCATACGCAGAACGGTAATACGTCCAATATCCGTTGTCCGGCATGTCCGAAGCATGCAACTGCGGGATCGTGTCAAACAGAGTCAACGAAGAAGAGCGGCGCATCACAGTCCCGCGTTCCGGTTCGCCGTCCGTGCTTTGGCTTGACATCAACTCTATCAGGTAAGCGCTGTTTATCATCGAGGAATTAAACAACAACTTCTTCTGCGAAGGCGTCAAGTCGCCATAAGACTTGGCTCCCCACGCATTGTTCTGGAAGAACCGGGCAAAAGCGTCGTCGTTTGCAACGAACAACGTCTTGCTACCCGTCAAGCGCAAGGTCCTGGCATACTCTGTCTCGCCGTCTGCATTGAGGGTCGAAACATCCTTGTCATTAATAAGGTCCAACATCGTCTTATAATTCCCGCGCTTCTCCAGCTCCTCGTAGATGCTGTTACCCAGCCACGAAGGCATCCCGGTCAAAAGCTCGTCCTCGCAAGAGACTAACAGACCACCGGCAAAGAACAGCGCACACGCAGAATAGGTAAAACGACCCATTTTACTTTTAATGTTACTGCCTTTCATATTCCATTAGGTTAATATTTAAGATGGGCTCTAAATTCACATGCCGCAAGGATCGGATGAACCCACTTTGCCCGACCGACACGGATCTATCACTTCACGTCGTAAAACGTATATATCTTAACTCACAGTGGCGTCACCATTCCTGCGACTTGGCGCGGATTCTACTCACAAGGCGCCTGTCCCCCGCAGGCGGCCAGCCGACCGCCCGGACAGCGGACAGACCGGCAGGGACGGCAGACGCCGCGGACGGAGCTTGCCCCGGCCGTCCCGGCAGACCGATTGTCCCTTCCCCGCCCCATGAGGCCGGAGACATGCTCCACACGGCCGCGGGCTTCGGACTTCCCCGCCGCCGGCCTTTCGCGCCGCCGTCCGGGGACGGCCGCCGCACCCTCCATGTCATCAAGGGACCGGCGGAAGCCCGTCCCGCCGCCTGTTGCCGGCCGGAAGCCGGCCGGCAACGCGCCCTCACGACATTTCCGCCACGTCCTCCCCGGGAGTCCTGACTCCTCGAAGCAGTGAATCCGCGTCCTCATAAATCCACTTTGCATTCCATTAGGTTAATTATTCAATATTTTTAAACCAAACGTGCGAGACCTCGCCGTTCCGGGTAACAAAGATATGGCATTTCCGTAAAAATACATAATAGAATCTAAACAAAAATCGAAAATATGTTTAAAAACATATTCCCGGACAGACACGAGCCGGCCGTTTCCACGCATTAAGGGGAATCAGCACGGTTGCCTTTCACGCCATTCCCGTTTGTCCCGCACACGTCCCCTCCTGACAAAAAGCGTGTCCGCCCCCGGCCGGAGCGGAAAGGGCACGAGCGTATATATATAAATAGGTGTAACACGCGGAATCGCGCCACGCCTCAATACTGCTCGCCCTCATCCGGAAAAGCCCGGGCTTTCACGTCGCCCACGTATTGCCCGATGGCATCCGTCATTACCGTATGCAAATCGGCATAGCGTCGGAGGAATTTCGGGGAAAAGTCCTTGTTCATGCCCAGCATGTCGTTGACCACCAGCACCTGCCCGTCCACTTGCGAGCCCGCTCCGATGCCGATGACGGGGATACGCAATCCAGAGGCCACACGGCCGGCCAATGCCGCCGGTATCTTCTCCAGCACGATGGCGAAGCAACCGGCTTCTTCCAGCAGACGCGCGTCGGCCGCCAGCTTCTCCGCCTCGGCCTCCTCTTTGGCGCGCACGGCGTACGTGCCGAACTTATTGATGCTCTGAGGCATCAGCCCCAAATGCCCCATAATGGGAATGCCGGCCGCCAATATGGCCTTCACCGTGTCGATGATTTCCGCCCCGCCTTCCAGCTTCAGAGCGTCGCAACCGCTCTCCTTCATGATGCGGATGGCGTTGGCCACTCCCTCGGTGGGATTCACCTGGTAAGAGCCGAACGGCATGTCGCACACGACCAGCGCCCGTTCCACGCCGTGCATCACGGAAGTCGCATGGTATATCATCTGCTCCAACGTGATCGGGAGCGTGGTCGTATTGCCCGCCATCACGTTCGACGCAGAATCGCCGACCAGAATCACGTCCACCCCGGCCCCGTCCACGATGCGGGCCATCGTATAGTCGTACGAAGTCAGCATGGCTATCTTCTTCCCCTGCTGTTTCATTTCTATCAGGCGACGCGTCGTCACCTTGCGCGTATCCTCCACTAAATATCCTGCCATGGCACTGTCTTTTTAAACGAAACCGACTGCAAAATTAATCATTGTCGCCTGTCCGGGCGAGCATTTCAAGCAGTTTTTCCACATCGAAATCCCGAAAGTCCGGAATCACCCTGTCGCACAAGTCCCGAATCCGTTCCGGCGCATTCGTCGTGGAAAGGCCGACCACCTTCATCCCCGCCGCCCGTCCGGCTCTCAGCCCGTTGAAAGAATCCTCGAACACGACGCAGCGCGTCGCAGGGAGGCCGAGCAATCCGGCTCCCAGCAGGTAACAGTCCGGCTCCGGCTTGGAGCGAGAGAAAGATTCCGCTGTCAGGACACGGTCGAAATATTGCCTGAACTCCGGGTGCGCCCTGTACACGTTCCGCATCTTGTCGCCGTTCGAGCTGGTCACGACGGCCGTGCGGACGCCGGCCTCCCGCAGGCCGCGGAGGAAATCCTCCCCTCCCGGCACGTAGTCGTAGGCCATGTTCCGTTCAAGGTCCTCCAGCTCGCCCGCTATCCTGCGTCGCACGTCGCCGCGTCCGGCGAACCACCGGTCGAAAATCCTCACGAGCGTCTGCCCCTTTATGACATCCTCAAAATGCTCCACTTCGGGGTGGTACGCCGCGCCCATCGCTTCCCAGAAGCGCGAGTACTGCGGCTCGGTGTCGAACAACACCCCGTCCAGGTCGAACAAAGCCGCCGCCTCCCTGCCTTCACTTAATCCCATCGTCCTCTTCCGCCTTATTCATATGACGGGCAAAATTACGGATTTTTATCGGAACATCCAGCGAAAGCCGTGATTATCCCGTCTCCCGCACGCAAGGGCTCCCGCACGCAAGGCTCCCCCGCCTCCCGGCAAGTCCCACAGGTCCGTCCAAGAGGAAGAGCCCACGGCCTGAAGGATGTTCCAGGCGCCCTTCGTCCATGCTTCAATCCGACTTGAAGAGAACGGGAAATCGTTCGGCGCACGAAACACTTTTTTTCTCAGCCGAACGATTTCCGATTCGGCTGAGAAAATTTTCCCGGCCTCATGAGGCCGCAAGCCGCGAGACAGCCGGGGAAAAACCCTTCGGCGCGCGACGCTTGCACCGCGGACAAGACGGACGGACGAAAGACGGCCTGCGAGACCCGCCGAAGGGCAAAAAGGCATCGATTTACAGGGAAGCGCTTGCCCGGAATCCAAAAACGTTCCCCTTAAAGGAACGGATATGCCTTGTTTTTTGTACTTTTGCCTCCGATAAAGACATACGCCCGAACGACATGGAAGACAAACTGATAGGACTTATCGAGAACAGCATAAGAAAGAACTGGGACCGGAAGGCTTTCACGGATTTCAACGGAGAGAGCTTGCAGTACAAGGACGTGGCGCGCAAGATCGCCAAGATGCACCTGCTCTTCGAGGCGGCAGACGTCCGGCCCGGCGACAAGATCGCGCTCTGCGGACGCAACAGCGGCAACTGGTGCGTCGCGTTTCTGGCCACCATCACCTATGGCGCCGTCGTCGTGCCCATCCTGCACGAGTTCAAGCCGGACAATGTGCACCACATCGTCAACCACAGCGAGGCGCGCCTGTTGTTCGTGGGCGACCAGATGTGGGAGAACTTGAACGAGGACCGCATGCCCGCCCTGCAAGGCATCATCTGCGTGAAGGACTTCACGCTCGTGTACAGCCGCTCCGAAAGGCTCTCTTTCGCCCGCGGGCACCTCAACGCCCTCTTCGGACGGCGTTTCCCCATGACGTTCCTCCGCGAGCACGTACACTTCGCGCCCGAAAGCTCGCCTGAACAGCTCGCCGTCATCAACTACACTTCGGGCACCACGGGATTCTCCAAGGGAGTCATGCTCCCCTACCGCAGCCTCGTGTCCAACGTGCTGTTCTGCGACCGTACCATCGGCATAAGGCCCGGCGACAACATCGTATCCATGCTCCCCATGGGGCACGTGTTCGGCCTGGTGTACGACTTCCTCTATGGAGTATGTTTCGGCGCCCACCTGTATTTCCTCACACGCATGCCGTCGCCCAAGGTCATCATGACCACCGTGGCAGAGTTCCACCCCCGCATCATGTCCTGCGTGCCGCTGGTCATCGAGAAGATATTCAAAAAGGAAGTCCTCCCGAAAGTGGACGGCAGGCTGGGCAAGCTGCTCCTGCACATACCCATCGTCAGCGAGAAGGTCAAGGAAAAGGCCCGCGCGGAAAGCCTGCGCCTTTTCGGGGGAGACATCAAGGAAGTCATTATCGGCGGCGCACCGTTCAACGCCGAAGTGGAAGCGTTCGTGCGTTCCATCAATTTCCCCTATTCCATCGCCTACGGCATGACGGAATGCGGCCCCATCATCTGCCACAGCCCGTGGCACGAGACGGCTTATATGTCGTGCGGGAAGGCCGCCGACGGCATGGAACTGAAAGTACTGAGTCCCGACCCCGCGCGGATTCCCGGCGAATTGGTATGCCGCGGGCGCAACACCATGCTGGGCTACTACAAGGACCGAAAAGCCACGGAACAAACATTCGACGCCGACGGTTGGCTGCACACGGGCGACATGGCCGTCATCGATGAAGAAGGCAACGTGTACATCAAAGGACGTTGCAAGAACATGCTGCTCAGTGCCAGCGGACAAAACATTTATCCGGAAGAAATAGAGTCGCGGCTGAACAATCTTCCCTACGTCAGCGAATCATTGGTCATCATGTGCAACGAGAAACTGGTAGTCCTCGTCTATCCCGACTTGGGCGAAAGCCTGAAAGACGGGTTAGACGACCATGCCCTGTGGCAACAGATTGACATCTCACGCCGGGAGCTGAACAAGGAACTGCCGCCCTATTCGCAAATCACCAAGGTGGTGCTGCAAAACGAGGAGTTCGAAAAGACCGCCAAGAAGAGCATCAAACGCCATCTTTACCAGAACGTGAATCCCTGAACGACATGAGACCCAGTCTGACCGTCTACAAGGCATCGGCAGGATCGGGCAAGACGTTCACCCTGACCATGCAGTACATCAAGACGCTGATTGAACAGGAAAGCCGTCATGCCTACAGCCACATTCTGGCCGTCACTTTCACCAACAAAGCGACGACCGAGATGAAAGACCGTATTCTCCAGCAACTTTACGGCATCTGGAAAGGACTTCCGTCCTCTGCCGATTACATGGAATCCCTCCGGAAAGGGCTCAACGCGGACGGCATCGAATTGCCGGAAAAAGAGATTCGCGGCCGTGCCGGCTCGGCTCTCTGCCATATCCTGCACGACTATGACCGTTTCCGGGTGGAAACCATTGACTCTTTCTTCCAATCGGTCCTGAAGAATCTGGCACACGAACTGAACCTCACGGCCAACCTCAAAGTGGATCTCAACGACAAGGAAGTGCTCCATGCGGCCGTGGACCGTATCATGGAACGCCTTCACCTCACCCCCACCGTCCTGAACTGGATTCTGGAATACGTGGAAGACCGCATCTCGAACAACGAACGGTGGGACGTCTCCCGCGAGGTGAAAAGCTTCGCCGCATGGATCTTCAAGGAAGCTTATTTGGCCCGGGAACATGAAATGCGCGAAGTGCTGCGCGAGAACAAACGCATCGGCGAACTCCGTGCCGCGCTCAACTACGAACTGCGCGCCTCCATGGACATCGTGCAGAGCGCGGCGGCCAACTTCCGCGCCGAAATGGAAGCGTGGGGCCTCGGCTTCGACAGGTTCAGCCGGGGCGGCACGATTGACACTTACCTCAGGCGCATCGAAGAGGGCAACATCAGGGCAAAATTCTGCGACACGCTCCAAGGCTACACGGAGGACGCGGAGAAAATGCTCCGCAAGGCCGATCGCTCCGTGGCCGCCTTGGTCGAAGCCGCCGCCCACTTCGGAAAACTGTTGGCGGACTTGCGTGGCTTCCAGGCCAAACAAGTCGTGCGCCACACCAGCGCGTCGCTGGCACTAAAGCACCTCAACCCTTTGCGGCTGTTAGGTGTCATCGACGAGGAAGTCACGGCCTTGAACCACGAACACAACCGTTTCCTGCTGGCCAAGACCCCTATCCTGCTCCATGAGCTGATAGAAGAAAACGACGCTCCTTTCATCTTCGAAAAAATGGGCGCGATTTTCCATCATGTGATGATAGACGAGTTCCAAGACACCTCCACCATGCAGTGGAAGAACTTTAAGACCCTGCTGCTGGAAAGCATGGCCTCCGGCTTCGGCAACCTGATTGTGGGCGACGTGAAACAAAGCATCTACCGTTGGCGGAACGGCGACTGGACTATCCTGAAAGACATAGGGGAAGAAATGGCCGCGCACCGCCCCGAGATACGGAACCTGGCCATCAATTTCCGAAGCGAACGCCGTATCGTCGAGTTCAACAACGCCCTGTTCACGGCCGCCGCCGAAGAATTAGACCGGCTCAAGACTGATGCCCCCATCAAAATGGCCGATGTTTACAGCGACGTGGCTCAACAATGTCCGCCGGACAAGGGAAACGACGGATACGTGCAAATCCGCTTCTTCGACGAAAAAGACAAAGAAAGCGACTGGGAGACCCAGATGCAGGACGAGCTTTGCGAACAAGTCCGTACCCTGCACGAAGCCGGACTACCTTATAAGGAGATGGCACTCCTGTTGCGTTACCGCCGGCATGCCGCTCCCATCATCCGTCATTTTGCCGAACGTTTCGGCGACCAAGTCAAGGTAGTGTCGGACGAGGCTTTCCTCTTGTCCAGTTCGTTGAGCGTGAACCTGCTCATAGCTGCCATGCGTTACATGGTAGACACGAAAGACCGTGTGTCATTGGCCTTCTTAGCCCTGCACTCCGGGAAACCGACAGAAACCGACGTGAACCTGTTGGCTTCCCAAACCCTCGAAACTTATCTGCCCGAAGATTACCTGAACCGCATGAATACCTTGCGAACCCTTCCGCTCTATGAACTTCAGGAGGAGCTTTACAGAATATTCGACTTGGAACGCATCCCCGATGAAGATGCCTACCTGTTTGCCTATTTCGACCAAGTAATCGCCTACTTGCAAGACAACCCTTCCGACCTCCGTTCTTTCCTGACCTATTGGGACGAAACGCTCTCCGGCGCTTTTATCCCGTCCGGCGAGGTGGACGGCATCCGAATTTTCACCGTACACCAGTCCAAGGGACTGCAGTTCCATACCGTATTCGTCCCTTATTGCGACTGGGACATCGAACAAGACACGCGAGGCTTCAACCGCCGCAACGACCTTCTGTGGTGCGAAACGCATGAACCGCCCTACGACATCCTGCCAGTCATCCCCATCACCGTTGAAGCCGCCATGCGCGACTCCGTATTCTGCCGGGAATATGAGGAGGAGCACCTGCAACGCCGGGTAGACGCGCTTAACACGCTCTACGTGACCTTCACCCGTGCCGAGAAGAATCTGTTTGCCTGGTGCCGTACACGTTATGCCATGGATGAACGCAGCACGACGGGCGACCTGGTTTACCACGCCTTGCCGCGCACGTTGGACGGCATTGAAGAGACGGACGGGGAAAACGGGAAGACATCGCTCTTCGCTTACGGCGAACCTGTTACGTCTTCTTCTTCCGACCGCAAGACTTCCGACAACCGCATGGGAACCGATTACCACCCGGTACCGATAGCCATGCACTCCTACGAAGCCCGTATCGACTTCTGCCAGTCCAACCGCGCGAAGGAATTCTTAGACGCTTTTTCGGATGCGGACAAGAACCTATATTCCCATCGCGACAAAAGGCGCATGGGTATTCTCCTGCATAAAATATTCTCTACGATTTATACCCGTGACGACATAGAAAAGGCTCTCCGCACCTTGGAAACCGAAGGTCTGATCGGTACACAACCCGAAATGGACGCACTCAAACAGCAGGTGGAAAAAGCATTTGCCATGCCCGAAGTGGCCCGTTGGTTCGATGGCACGATGAATCTTTACAACGAGCATCCTATCTTGACGCAGGAATACTACGAAGATACGGGGAAATACGGCACTTACCGCCCCGACCGGGTCATGTTCGGGAAGGACGAAATCATCGTGGCGGACTTCAAATTCGGCCGTCCACACAACGAATACCGCGACCAGGTGCGAGGCTATATGAAGCAACTCCGCCTGATGGAACCGAACCGTTGCGTAAGGGGTTACCTGTGGTACATTCTAAACAACCGCCTTGAAGAAGTTCAAGCCTAATCCGCCTGTTTTTATGGAAACATTCATCCGACTTATCGCCAAAGACCTCATACGCCGTTTCGGTACAAACCTGCGCGACATTACGGTGGTATTCCCCAACAAACGCGCCAGGCTTTTCATGAACCAGCAACTGGCCGCCGTGTCGGGACGACCGGTGTGGGCACCGCGTTACAGTACCATCAGCGAACTGTTCGAATCATTGTCGGACTTCACCCGTTGCGACGACATCCTTTCGGTGTGCGAACTCCACCGTACCTATGCCGCGCTCGTACCCGGTTCGGAATCGCTCGACCGCTTTTACGGTTGGGGCGAAATCATGTTGTCCGACTTCGACGACATCGACAAGCATCTGGCCGACCCACATAAACTGTTCAGCAACATACAATCCATCAAGGAACTGAACCACAGCGATTTCCTGACACCTCGCCAAGAAGATGCCCTGAAGCATTTTTTCGAAGACTTTTCCATCGAAGGGAACAGTCGGTTGAAAGAGAAGTTCCTCGCCCTGTGGAACCGGATGTACGACATATACGCCACATTCAACGCCCGGCTGAAAGAGAAAGGGATGCTGTACGAAGGCGCATTGTACAAGGACGTGGCGGAACATCTATCCGAGCGCACTGACCGCATCCCCACGGAGGTGACGTTCGTCTTCGTAGGCTTCAACGTGCTCAACGACGTGGAGAAACGGTTGTTCAGTTTCCTGCGGGAACGCGGACAAGCCCTTTTTTACTGGGACTATGACTTGATGTACGTCAGCGAGAAAAACAGCTTCGAGGCTGGTACTTTCATCCGCCAGAACCTGAAAGAGTTCCCCAACACATTGGAAGAAAAGTATTTCGACAACTTCAGGAACCCGCCACGCATCGAGTTCATCGCCACGACTTCGGAGAATGCGCAAGCACGCTATATTTCCCAATGGCTGGACACGGCTCTCACGAAACCGGAACAGGACACGGCCATCGTACTTTGCAACGAATCCTTACTCCAACCCGTACTCCACTCGTTGCCTGATGACACATCGCCAAATCCCGTGAAACGCACCAACATCACTGTGGGATTCCCCATGACCGACACGCCAGTGTACAGTTTCATCAACGCGTTGCTTTCCTTGCAGACCGACGGTTACGACCGCGACCGCAAGTGTTTCCGGACAGAACAGGAAAGAATCGTGCGCAGCCATCCCTATGCTTCCTTGTTGGAGGAACAGGAAATCTTCTGCCCTCATTCGGAAACCCACGCCTTGTTAATCTATATCCGTTCCTTGCTCGAAAACTTGGCCTCAGTATTCGGACAACAAAAAGACCAGAAGAACGACGTGTACAGCCAGTTGTACCACGAAGCTCTCTATCGTGTCCATCAGGTCATCAGCCGCTTCATACGCCTGACGGAAGACCATACGCTCGACGTAGACTCCTCCACCCTGCACCGCTTACTGCGTACCGTGCTGGGTACGACCACCATTCCCTTCCACGGGGAACCTGTAGTAGGTTTGCAGGTTATGGGAGTATTGGAAACACGTAACCTGAATTTCAGACATATCCTGATGCTTTCTGTCAACGAAGGGATGTTGCCCAAGGCCGTGAACGACACTTCATTCATCCCCTACAATCTGCGAGAAGTGTTCGGACTGACCACCATGCAACATAAAATAGCCGTATATGCCTTCTATTTTTACCGTCTTATGCAACGTACGGAACGTATCACATTCATGTACAACATCGCTACCGACGGACTGAACAAAAACGAGATGTCACGTTTCCTGCGCCAACTGTTAGCAGAAACGGATTTCCCCGTAGAGATGAAAATCCTGCAATCCGGCCAGGCCGTACCGGCATACAACGGCATGGAAGCAGCCAAAACACCGGAAATCATGGACATCCTGCGACACAACTATGACAGAAGACAACCCGGGTCTCGCCTCCTCTCCCCTTCGGCACTCAACGCTTACATCGACTGTCCGCTCAAATTTTATTACCAACAGGTTGCACGCATACGGCAACCCAAAGACCCGCAGGACGGTTTGGACAACGCACTGTTCGGCACTATCTTCCACGAAGCGGCAGAGCTCGTTTACCGGAAACTGACCGAACACGACCCCGTCATCCATCGTCAGGACATTGAGCGGCTGCTGGAAGGCGGGGAGGCGGCCTTGCTTCCCTACATAGAAGCCTCGTTCCTGAAGAACTTCTTTGAGGGACACGAACACACGGTGTTCTACAATGGGCAACTGCTCGTAGCCCGCAAAGTCATGGCCAGCTATCTGCGCCAGTTGCTCCTCTACGACAGCCGCATGGAACAATTCGTTTTGGAAGAAATGGAACGGGAGCACCACCGAAGCATTGACATCACATCGGACGGATGCCCACTGTCCATTGAAATCGGGGGAAATATAGACCGCGTGGACACGGTCAGGATGACGGACGAAGCCACGAGGCAGGAAGTGGAAACCTTGCGCGTCGTGGATTACAAAACGGGCGGCACGCCGGAAAAAGCTGTTTCGATGGAGCAAATAGTACAGCCCGCCGAGCATCGCCCCTCATACATCTTTCAGATATTCCTGTATGCTTGGGTCTTGACTGGCGAACAAAAGCGTCCCGTATCCCCTGCCCTGTTTTTTGTACACAAATCCAATACTGAAGATTATGACCCGACCATCGTGTTCAACCGCGAACGGGTGACGGATTTCAGCCGCTTCAAAGAGGAGTTCCAAAAAAAGCTACAAAGTGTGTTAGAAGAACTATTCAATCCGGGAATACCCTTTCGACCGACTTCCGTACCTAAAATTTGTGCCTACTGCGACTATAAGCAACTTTGCGGACGATAGAAAAGTTAAAAAATCTCACAGCCAGCTTGCAGAAACGAAAACAAACTTCTACCTTTGCACCCGATTTAAGGCCGGTTCCGTAGCTCAGTTGGATTAGAGCAACGCCCTTCTAAGGCGTGGGTCTTGGGTTCGAGTCCCAACGGAATCACAAGGGAAGGGTTTCAGCAAGGGAAACCCCTCCTATTTATAATAGCGAA
>CAYPMY010000013.1:0-27689 GCA_964412085.1 uncultured Paraprevotella sp.
TGACTCTCCAGATTTCGGCTTCGTGCTTGTCCGTGAAGCGGCAGCAATATACGGCGTCGGGGTCGCCGGGTATCAGGCAAGGGGTCATGCCGCGCGAATAGTTGGAAAAGAGGTTGGTCTTGCGGTTGAAGCTCCACAAGCTGAAAGAGCCGAAGCCTTCCCCGCGGTGGAAAAATATGTCGTTCCCCGAGGGCGTCAGCACTCCCCCGTAGTCGTTTTCCGTCCCGGTGGAAATCTGTTGGACGATGGAGCCTTGGTCTGCATTCACCAGATAGATTCCGGCATGTCCTCCTCTCAGTTCCGTGAAGCAAAGCGTCTTGCCGTCGCGGCTCCAGCTAAAGTCCGTCACAGCCGTCCTGAATGTGCGCTGCACGCTTACGCCGCCTGCGGAAGAGCTTTTAATCATGATGTTCTTCGTCCCGTTCTTTTCGTTCACATAGCCGATTTTTGTCCCGTCGGGCGACAGGGCTATCAGGGGATTCACCCACCAGGTCACCGTGGAAACATTCCGCTTCCCGAAGCTGAAACTCAATATCGACTTGGAGTTTCCCGTGGCGAATGGTATGGCGACGGCATCCGACTCCTCCGTTATCTTTTCGAAGTTGACGCCGCCTTCTTCCGGGACGGCTATGATGCTGTAATTCACCTTAAGTCTTTTCGCATCCGCGTTCAAGGCCAATGCCAAAAGGAATGGAAGCACAAAACATTTTTTCATCTTGGAATAGATTTAGAATAAAGTATAAGGGTTCCCGTAAACTAAGTTTCTCGTGGATTTTGCCATGGCGTTGCCGGCCTCTGTATATGACGGCGATTCCCCGCACTTGCCCGGCAAATCCGGGGGAACTCCTTCTCCCGTGCCTGCCGACCCTGACGCGAGGCCGATGCCGCCCTCGTCGCCGGAACAAGGACAGATGCCGACGGACGGGAGCTTCAAAGTCCCGGACCTCCATAAAAGCTTGTTTTTCTTCATGTTTCCGTGCTTAAAATCTGGCAATACCGGCATATCTCTTCGTAAGAGAGCGACTCCGGGACGCTTTGCCCTTTTCCACAGCATGATATGTTTCCCCACGGGAAAGCATTTCTCAACTTTCTCAACTTTTTGTGAACATAATCGGATTTTTAGGAGAATATAATTTTGTATGATACAATCTTTTGAATACCTTTGCACCCGAATTGTCGCTCTCTTACGAAGAGATAGCGAAATTCCTTGTCGTGGATTTCCCCCTGCATTAAGGTATGCCGCTCCGTTGGGCGACGGGGTGCGCGAACGGATGGACGGCACGACAGCGGACGGCTTGAAGCGGTGTCCGACCGCTTCAAGCCGTCCGCTGTCATGTGGGACATTGCATGGTGAAGGCCGGTTTATGTCCGGGTGCCGCGGATTTGTTGCATAGACTGAAAACGGCCGGTTGTGAGACCGCCATTGTGCAGGACAAGCTGCAGGGCGGAATGGATGAGCCCTATCGTCATTGTTCCCGGGATACGGTGCAAGCGACCGCGGGGCACGACGGCGTGCGCCGCAGGCCGGCTCCCGGCATGGCGGGAAGCGCGTCGCGGGAACTGGGGGAGGAGAAGCACGGAGCCGCTCACGTGGGAGACCCGGACGTGGACGTGCCTGCGACCGCCCGGGCGGGACTCCCGTGCATTTCCGCGCCGCGGGTTCCCGCAGTCGGGATTTCTCGGAACGGAACGGAGCCGCCCGCAAGAGGGACGGCCCTGCCGGCATACCCCGTCTGTCGGAGTCCATTTCCCGGACGTGGAAGCCTCGGAGGCCGTAAAAGGGGAACGGCATCCGTAGGGAT
Organism: uncultured Paraprevotella sp.; assembly: GCA_964412085.1. Classification (GTDB taxonomy): domain Bacteria; phylum Bacteroidota; class Bacteroidia; order Bacteroidales; family Bacteroidaceae; genus Paraprevotella. Next base: position 1,803 of record CAYPMY010000013.1, read on the forward strand.
ATGCCTTTCTGCCCTTTTGCCTGAAAGGCAACTCCCCGGCGACGTGTGTCCCCCGTTCAGGCTTCCCGGGTCAGTCCTCAAGCGAATAGTCGATTGTCGTCACGACGCGTACCTGTTTGATATAAGGTGTGTTCTGGTCCCGGTTCTCGATGGTGAACTGTCCTTGGTAGGCGCGTTGTATGCTTCCCAGGCGGCTTTCCGAGTCTTTGGCGAACTTTTCGGCGGCCGTGCGTGCGTTTTTGGTGGCCTCCTCTATCATTTTCGGCTTGATGTCGTTGAGGCTCGTGTAATCGTATGTCACGTTGTGGCGGTAATCCTCGGAAATGATGGCTATTCCCTGTTTGAGCAGTTCGCTCTGTTCGTTGATGAGGGTTCTCACCAAATCCACCTGTTTGGAGGTGACGGTGACGACCGTAGTCACGTTGTAGCGGTAGGGCTGTACGACCGCGTTATAGCGTTCGGCCTTGGTGTCGATGATTTCCGGGGCGCTTACGCTGATTTCATTCTCCTTGATGCCTTTGCTTTTCAGGAATGCGGTGATTTTTGCGTTGGATTCCTCTATCTCGTTATAAAGGGATATCATATCGTTCCCCAAGACTTTGTAGGTCAGCGGCCACGTGACCTTGTCGGCTTTTACTTCCATTTCGGCAAGCCCCTTGACGGTTACCACGCGGCTGCGGGATGAAAACTCGCTGAGGCCGTTGCGCACGAACACACCGGCCAGTGACAGTCCCAAGGCCAGGATGACGGCTTCTATTCTCCAATTCTTCATACGTTAAAGTTTTAAGTTAAACCTGCATTGCAAATATAACTTTTATTTGTCGGCGACGTATGCCGGAGTGTTTGAAAAAATCCTAAAAAGGAAGTCAAAGAACGGCACGGCCGCCGTCGGGCATGCCGTGCCGTTCCGTCGGGAGGACTGCCGGGGCTTATTTCACGACTTTCTTGCCGTTCACGACATATACGCCTTTGGGCAGCCCGCGAAGCGCTTCCCGGTATTCCACGCCTTGCCTCAACCGGATTCCACTGAGGCTGAACACGTCGGCGGTTTGCGCGTCGCCGGTGGCCGTAGCGTGCGTGATGCCGATGGGCTTCCCGTCGATGAGGATGGTCAGATTGGCGGCTCCGGCTCCGTCGTCCCCGTCTATCGTGACGTAGGCATGGTAGGCTTTCAGTGCCACAGGAGTGTCGGCCTCGTGGAAACGGTCGCCGGCGATGAAGTATTCCCCGGCGTGCAGGTCGCGCGGCTCGAAAGTCCCGCTGAAGGTCACGCCGTTGTCTCGGACGGGTTGCGGGTTGCCGTCGCGGACGAGGGCATCCCGGAAAACGGAGTTTGCCGTTTCTTCCGGCACTTGTACCAGATAGGGCATTCCGGCTTCGACGCGCGGGGCTTTGGTGAAGTCCAGCGAGTAGCCGTCGCCGTCGCGGATGACGGAAGAAAGCTCTCGCACTTCCTTGAAGTGGGCGGCCGTTTCTTCTTCGTCAAGGCTGAACGGCACGCAAATCGGGTGCCATTGCCCGGCCTTGAATTCCCGCAGCAACACGGCATCCGTCATGCCCGGGGCGGTGGAGACGTAGGCGGAGTCCTCGTCAAGGGTCAGCAAGGGGCGTTCCACGGCATAAAGCCTGAAATTGTCGATTTTGAACCAAGTCTCGTCTTGTGCGTCCGATGTGGCCACCCCGATGGTCACGGGACGGTCGCCGTCCGCCACGGTGAAGTCGAGGCTGACGGTCTGTAGCGGCTGCATGTCGCTGTTGCCCACGGCTGTCACCTGGTCGCGGAACAGGGCTACGGCTTCGTTGGCGAAGAGCCTTTGCCGCCCCACGCGCATCATGGAGTTTTTGTTCGAGGCATGCATGTCCACGGTCAGGCGGTACTGTCCCTGTGGGAGGTTGCCGATGTCCTGGCTGATTTCGGCTTGCGCCGAGTTGGTGCCGTCCCATACGCCGAATATGTAGTTGCCGTCCGATGCCACGGGGTCTCCGTTCCCGCCTCCCGGGTTGACTCCCCACCATGATGTGGAGCAGTCCACCGTCCATCCTCTGGGTGCCGTTTTCTCCAGCTTCATGTTGTCATCCTCGAAGCTTGGGTTCTCGATGTATAGTGCGGTGAGGTCGGTCAAAGCGGCCGTGCGGTCTTCACTTTCCAGTTTGACGCTTACGGCCGTCCCGTCGTATTCCACGATGGCTTCGTGGCGCGTTTCGTGAGCGTCGCCGATGCCCCGGCGAGCGGAAACCTTGCAGATGCGGAACACGCGTCGTGCAGGCATTCCGTCGAATGCCCCCTGCCGCTCCCCGATGGTAAGGGTCTGTGCGGCTTCGTTCCATGAGAACGGGATTTCGGAGTATTTGCCTTTTTCGTAATTGTAGTTGTCGTTCTCGTCCTCGTACAAAGTGAAGCTGCCGTCCGCGCCGGGATAGACGCGGATTTCCAGATTGTCCCAGTTCCGTTCCGTGGAGTACTGCACGTCGGGGCCCCAAGGCAGGATGCTACCCGCCTTGACGTAGAGCGGAATGATGTCGGCCTGAGCCTTTTTGACCACGGTCTGCCCGCCTTCGTGTCGTTCGCCGGTCCAGAAGTCCGTCCATTTCTCTCCTGCGGGAAGGTAGACATCGCGTTGTGCCATGGCATCCCGTACTACGGGGGCAACGAGGAAAGCGTCTCCGAACATGTATTCGTCCGTCACCCCGTAGCAGTCGCGGTCGCGGTTGAAAGCCACGGCCAAAGCCTGCATGAACGCGCGGTCGTGGCGGCTTACCTGCCAGGCTGTGCTGTAGAGGTAGGGAAGCATGCGGTAACGCATTCTCACGTACTTCAGAATTTGGTCGAAGTCGCCTAACCCGTCACCCTCGGAACCGAATTGGTAAATCTCGCGCGGGGTGTTGGTGCCGTGGAAGCGCATCATGGGCGTGAAAGTGCCGAATTGCATCCAGCGCATATAGAGTCGCCGCCACGAGGGGTCGTCCACTCCATTGAAACTTCCGGTGAAAAATCCACCGATGTCGCTGTTCCAATAGGGAATGCCGCAGACGGAAAGGTTGCAGGCGGCAGGGATTTGTGCCGCGAAATTGGCCCAACTGGCCGTGACATCGCCGCTCCATGTGTCGGCACCGTAGCGTTGTTGCCCGGCAAAGGCCGAACGGGTGAGGATGGACACGCGTTTGCCTTGCAGGTAAGGGTCGCCCTGCGCTTCGGCTTCGCGGTGGTGTGTGGCCACGCCGCCCACTTGCGCGAGGGGGAAGGCGTTGCGCAACGCGCGCCAAGTCTGTCCGGTTTCGGTCACGTAGTTTAGGTCGGACGGCTTCCAGTTGAAGTAATCCGGTTCGGTGGAGTCCATCCAATAGGCGTCGATGCCCTTGGAGACAAGCCCGTTGTAGAGGTGTTTCCAATAAATGTCCCTCGCGCTTTCACCGTAAACGTCGTAGGGGTGCACGCCGCAATTCTGCGGATAGCTTTCCACGGGGATAAGCCTCCCCTTGGCATCCAGCTCGGCATACGGTTCGGTTTGCGGCCCGAAATTGGCCCAGATGGAAATCATCAGCTTCGCGTGTTGCCCGTGCACGTGGTCAATCATTTCCTGCGCGTTGGCGTAGGCCGGGTTGAGGAACGAGAGCGCGTTCCAATGGGCGTTGTCGCCCCAATATTGCCAGTCTTGGACGATGCAGTCGAGGGGTACGCCGAGACGGCGGTATTCATCGACCACCTGCATGACCTCGTCCGTGCTGGTGTAGCGTTCCTTGCTTTGGTACAGCCCGAAGTTCCAAAGCGGAGGCATGGGGCTGTGGCCTGTCAGCCTGCGCATGGCGGCCAGTACGTCCGCGCTTTCGTCGCCCACCAGTACGTAATAGTCTATTTTTCGTCCCGTGGACTGGAAACGCGTGCCGTTTTCGTTGTCGGTGAAGGTAGTAGGGGAGCTGTTGTCCCAAAAGAGGGCATAGTTCTTGGTGGACTGGAAATAGGGGATGCATACTTTCATGTTGTCTTGCTGCAAGGAGAACGTTTGGCCGCGCCGGTTCAGCTTGCCGTCTTGTATCTGTCCCATGCCGAAGATCTGTTCGTCCTCGTCGAGAAGGAAAGTGTTGGAAATCTGGTAACTGTCGTAAGGCCCGTCCTTGAAAGGGAGGAACAACGTGCCGCCTTCCTTCTCGCGGAGCAGTTCGGCACCATTGTAACGGAGTATTTCCACCTGTCCCGTGGCGAGATGGCAGACGGCTCTCAGCTTGGAGGTGCTTACCGTGACGGCGTGCGCGTCCTCGTCTTCTGAGACCTCGAAGCCGGTGTCCGCAACCGGGGCGGCTACTACCGACAGGCTGTCTTGGGTTGCCGTCCCGTCATATGACTTGACGACGCGTACGATGTCTTCACCGTAAAACACCAGTTGAATGTGCTGCCTGCCGAGCGTGGCATATATGCCGTGGGGCGTGCGCTCGTAGGCATAAGAGGCCGCGCCGCCTTCATAGTCCTCCATGGCTTTACGCAGGTTTTTCAGTGCCTCATGCATTTTGGCGTATTCCGTGTTGCCGGCGGTGTCGCAGATGCCTTGGGCTTCTTTGATGGCCTCCTGCACTTGCTGTTTCCCTTCTGATTCGGCATCTCCGGCTATGGTCTCGCCCGCCTTTGCGATGGTCTGGCTCAACACCCTCTTGAGTTCGTCGGTCAGGCTTTCTTCCGTGAATCCTAATGTGGGAATCAGGGAGGGATAGGTAGCGGCGGCTTCATACCGCGCGTAGTAAGCGATGTTGGAAATGGTTGATTCTCCGTCGGTGGAGGTCAGCCCCATGGCATGGATGAAATTTTTTCCGTTGGAGGAAATGAACAGGATGGGTTGGCCGTAGTCCATGTTGGCGTTGATAGATTCGGTGTTGCGGATGTCCCAGAGTATGAGTTTCGTGCCATCACCGTTGTCCACGCTGTGGGTGGGAGGTGTTTGGTTGCCGTTCCCGTTGTAGCCGTTGAACCACCAGATGTAGCTTTGCCCCGTTTCGGTGGAGAGCCCTGTGCCTTGCACGAGGAACCAGTCTTGCGTTTGCTCGATGTAATAAGCCCCGTCTTTCTGCATATCCATCTGGAACGCGATGTTGTTGGTGCCGGAAGCTGTGATGGTGAACGTGTTCTGTTCGTCGTCGTAGCTGAACGATGATTGTGGGGCGCGTTGGTCATCGGTCGACACATAGTCGCGGGCTGTGAAACGGTAAGGTTCCTGAGCCTGAATCCCTTGTCTGGCGCATCCCGACAGTCCGGCGACCATGCAGAGGAGAAGGCTTTTTCTTGAAATCAGATTGTCTTTTTTCATAATCCAATAAATTTATGGTTGAATAACGGATAAAAAGATAGCCGTGAAAGGTCTGGCTGAAAGAACAAGGATGTTGAAACCAATGGCTTTTATGTCGGTTCTTCCAGTCGTCCTCAAATTCGTATGTCCTGTGCCGTCCCGTCATAACGTACGATGCGGTCGAAATCCTTGGCCGCATCGTTGCCCGGCGGACTTTGGCGGTCTACCACAAGGACACGGAAGTTGCGTTTCTTCAACATACCTTTGTATTCACCCTTGCGGTCGCCGATGGCCAACGTTCGGGTGGCATCGTTCCAGCGGAAGCGGATTTGGCTGAATGCCCCGTTCTCATAATTATAGTTGTCTCCTTCGTCTTCATAGAGTATGAACTCGCCGTCGGCTCCCGGGTAGATGCGGATTTCCAAATCGTCCCACTCCTTTTCGGTCGCATATTGTACGGCTGGGCCAAAAGGCATGATGGAACCGGCTTTCACGTACACTGGCATGACATCGATGGGGCAGGGCATATTCACGGTCTGTCCGCCTGCATGTCGTTCGTTAGTCCAGAAGTTATACCATTGGCAACCTTGTGGTAAGTAAACCTTCACGTCCTTCACGGCTTTGGCTACATCGGGTACGGAAGCGAACCCTTTTCCTTTTTCCGTGTCGTAGTAAGTATAGAGCGAATCGGTGACAGGCATGACGAGCAGGTTGCGCCCGAACATATATTCGTTGTCTATGCGGATGGCTTCCTTGTCGTGGGGAAAGTCCATTACGAAAGGGCGCATGATGCTGCCGCTACGTTGTACCGCCTCGCCGTCCAGGCTATATATATAAGGTAAAAGACGGTAACGAAGTTCGATAAACTTCTTTTGGGAATCGTAGGCCCAGTCGCCTTCTTTGCCGAACTTGTAGATTTCGTTCTCCATAGGCGAGGAACAGTGATTGCGCATCAAAGGCTGGAAACATCCCCACTGCAACCAACGGACCTGCAGTTCCTGATAGGCTACGTCTTTCCAGTCGTTGCCGTATTCCCCGCCGAAAAAGCCTCCGAGATCCGTACTCCAGAAAGGAATACCGCAGAGCGAGTAGTTCAGTCCTCCAACGATTTGTTTACGCATGACGCTCCATTGCGAGACCACGTCGCCACTCCAGCAGAAAGAACCGTAATGTTGTTGCCCGAAGTAGGATGAGCGGGTCATGAGGAACAGACGCTTGCCGTCCGAGACGGCGCGTTGGTGTTCGTACACGCCCTTGTTGCTCAGGAGCGGGAACGCATTGTGTACGCTGCGGAATGTGCCGTCTGCAGTCGGCAGGTCGAACTCCTTCTCGGTCATGTCGAACCGGTCGGGTTCGGTTGAGTCCGTCCACCAAGCATCTATGCCCAAGTCATAAAGGTTCTTCAGATAACGCCAGTAGAGGTCGCGTGCCTTGGGGTTGAACGGGTCGTATGGATGTACCCCGGCATTACGCGGCCATGTGTCGAAAGGCAACAGGGCATCCATAGCTTGGAGTTCCTTAAACTGGCCTGTCCATGGGCCGAAGCTGGCCCAGACGGAAATCATCAGGTGGGCATTGTTTTTATGTACGTAGTCTACCATCTCCTTCGGGCTCTTGATACGCGGTTCGGGATACTGGGTATCCGGATTTTCGCCATGGGGTAAGTATTTCATCCATTCCGGGTCGCCCATTTTGTTGATATAACGGGGATTCATAAACTTCATGGCATTCCAGTTGGAGTCGCAGCCCCAGTATTGCCAATCTTGCACGATACCATCCAACGGGACACCGAGTTCACGGTATTTGTCCAGTACTTCGCACAGTTCGTCACTGCTCTTGTAGCGTTCGCGGCATTGCCAGAAACCCATTGTCCATAATGGGAACATGGTGGCTTGCCCCGACAAGTCGCGGACACAAGCGATGACTCCGTCTTGCGTACCGTCCTTATACATGAAATAATAGTCGCACATCAGACCGGCTTCGCTGTTAAAGCTGGTTTCCTGGGGCGTGTCGGAGAATACTGTGGGTGAGGGGTTGTCCCAATAGATGCCGTACCCTTTTTCTGATGTGATATAAGGAATACATACACGCGTGTTCTCGTTGCGCAACATCAGCTCCTGTCCGCGTTGGTTTAGTTTCCCGGTCTGTTGCTGCCCGAGCCCGTAGATGGTTTCGTCGGGTTGCAACATGAACCGTTGGCTGACGAGGTAACTGTCATGTGGGCCGTCTTTGCGGGGAATGAAGTTTGTGCCGAACTCTTTCTCCTGCACCAGCAAGTTGCCCTGCGTGTCCTTGAAAGAGATTTTACCGGACTTCTTGTCCATGACAACATCCATGAAATCTGTCTTCATGGAGAGCCGGTCGTCTTGTTCCGAATAACTGATATTTACCGTTTCCGGCACTTTCACTACCGGATAGCTTTTCTTTTCCGGCAACGTGCGCGACGGATATTTGATGACCCGTACGATGTCCGGCGCGTAAAAACGGACTTCTTCCGTCACGTCCTGCGTGCGAATGAAAATCGTAGCTCCGCTGGAGGTGCGTTTGACTTCTTGTGCGAATAGGGATGCTACACAAGCCAATCCACATAAGATTAACATATTTTTCCTCATGGTTCTATGGATTGATATTTTGTTTTGTTGGTGCAAAGTTAACATTAGGACGGGGAAGACATGGAACACTGACGTTGAAACGTATGGTAACTATGTTGATTCTTTCGCTTTCCCAGTGTATTCCGACGGTTTGCAGCCGAACTCCTCCTGAAAACACTTGCCCATGTAGCTCGCGGAGCTGAAGCCTACTTGTTCTGCAATTTCGGCCATGCTCATCCTTCCTTCCAGAATCAGGCCGGCTGCCCGTTTCAGTCGGATGCTCCGGATAAAGAGGCTGGGCGACTTATCCAGTATGTTCGTCAATTTCTTGTACAGCCCGCTACGTTCCATGCACAAGTCTTTACTTAGTTGTTCCACGGAATATCCCGGAGTATCCAAATGAGATTCGACCAACGCCGCGGCCTTGTTCAGGAATTCTCTGTCGGTGGCACTGATGGGTTGTTCGGTCTCCTCTTGCGTTTCCGGGTCTGGCGCGGCTGTTTCGCGCTTCCTCTCGTAACTGTCGCACCGTTCGATGAGGTGTTGTATGCGGAGCAACAGGATGTCTTCCTTGTGGCGTTGGAGGATGCGATGTCTGGACTGTCGGACGTACAGGCGTATGCCGGCGGCGGAAAGCAATAAGGCCGCACAGACATATCCGGCGTAAGCCCAATGGGTAAGCCACCAAGGGGCGTGGATGACAAACGATACTTCCGTGGCCGGGCTGTTCCAACATCCATCGTGTGTGGATGCCATGACCTGCAAACGGTATTCTCCTGAGGGAAGCAAGGAGAAAGACAAATGCAGGTTGCCTTTTTCATCCACCAAACTGCCGCCCGGTTGCAAGTGAGCGGTGTACCAGACGGAATCTCCGCCGTGGAGCAGGCGGTAGCGGTAATGAGTTTGCGTGGGCCAGGCATAGTTCAGGGCGGAAAAGTCGAACCCGATATGATTTTGGTCGTAGCGGAACTCGTAATGCGTCGTGTAAGGAGGGGCTTGCGAGAGTTTTGGGAAAACGGTGGTACAGTCCGTACGTGAGAGGGAAAGGGATGTCCCATGCAATGATAAGCCTATGAGCAGAGGGCGGAAGCACCGGAGGGGAATCTCCACGCTGTCAGGGTGGAAAAGTGTCCATCCGTCCACGCCACCCATCAGGAGATGGCCGTCGGGCAGGGTATAAGCTTGGCCGTCACGATATTCACCTTTCAGAGTCCCGTCTTCGTGGCGGTAGTTGGTGAAAGTGACGGAATCAGCCGGTTCTTCGGTCGAAATCCGTGAAATGCCATGGCTGGTCGATGCCCAGATGTTCCCTTTTGCGTCTTCGGTGAAGGCATGGACGAAGTTGTTGGGCAGCCCGTCTTCCGTGTAAAATGTACGGGGTTTCTGTCGGCCGGGAAGGAACAGGTGGAGTCCGTCCGGCATTCCGGCCCAAGTCCGTCCCCGGCTGTCGGTATATACATCATTGTAGCGTTTGCCTTGAAATTCACGGCGGTGGCCGTCCCGCCGGAGGCTGGCTTCATTGGGAGGGGCGGAAAAGGGCAGGCTTTCCTGCGCAGGGGCGGACATGAATTTGAACCGTCTGGGATGGGCGTAAAGGACACCCTGATTGTCCGTCCCCAACCAGATGCCTTTCTGGCGGTCTTGATAGATGGTGTTGATGTCGGTTTGCAGGACTTTGCCCTCCGTGGTCTGTAAGGTCGATTGGAACGTGGTTTGGCCCGTCTGCAGGTCTATAATCCAAATTCCATTCAGGCTGCTGATGTAGGCGGTGCGGGGCGAAGGGACAATGAGCGTGTGCAGTTGCCCGTCGGCATCCATCAACTTGCGCCACGTGCGTGAAGCAGGATAGAATGCGAAAAATCCGGCCCGTCGTCCCGACCGAATTTGGTAGAGGTTGCCGTCGGGGCCTTTTACTACGAGTGACGTGTAGGCGTAGTTCCCCCGTTCGTTTTCGGGGTAGGCCGCAGTGCGGTAGAGGAGACGGCCGCCATGCCGGGAGTGGCAGGACATCTCGCCAGAGCTGAAAAACAGATAGAGATAGTCGCCTTGTACTTCCACATCCTGCAATTCTCCTTCGCATCCGGCTGGGGGAAGATAGCATTTGCGTTGCCCGTCCCATAGTCCGGCAGACGTGACGACCCACAACCCCTTTTCGGAGTCTACGAAAAAGTCCGTTACGGTTTCTTTCAATCCCATATCGTGGAAGACCTTTTCCGGATGTTTCAAATAATGCTCATGACGCAGGTTGAGGCACCACATCCGGCGGTAATCTTTTACCCAAAGACGGTCGTGGTCGCCCACGTACACATGGTAGGCACCACGATAGTGGTCGATGGCATATACGTCTGAGTCGTTCCTGTGGATGTAGTGGAAGCGCATGCCGTCATACAGGTTGATGTTGCCTCGCGTGGTGAATACCATCCGATTGTCAGGCAGTTGCAAGATATGCTGTACCTGGTTGTCGCTCAACCCGTCCGAAGCTTGCAGGCGGGTGAATACGTAGGGCATGGCTTTCATTGTCCGCGATGGTAGGACACATGTCAGCAACAAGAAAGGCAGAGATATGAATTTCATGGTTCCCGGATGTTGATTTTCACTATGCCGCCGTAGGATGTCAGATGTTTGAAACCGGTTTCCAGCGGGATGACACCGGCATAAACTTGGGCGCAAACCAGCACTCCACCGTGGGCGAAGACGGCCACACGCTGGTAGTCTTTCCTGCGCAGTTCGTCCAGGAAGACTGCTACGCGGACGTAAAGGTTGCGGAAAGATTCTCCGCCTGTGGCCGGTTGGTTCAGGAAATCGTCGTACCAAAGTTGCAACCTTTCGTCGATGATGTCGTCGAAACGTTGCATCTCCCAGTCGCCCATATTCATTTCTTTCAACCGTTCGTCCCGTTCGGCATCTGGATAACCGCAGAATGTGGCCAACTTGGCCGCTCGGCTGAGCGGGCTGGTGTACACGTGGTCGAAAGTGAGACTGCAGAGCCGTAGCCGGGTGGCAGTGGCTTCGCGCCGGAATGTGGCACGGAGGGGGACATCCGTAAAACCGTAGCAGGTGCCGCGTGGGACATCTACCGAGGTGTGCCGGGCTAAATAGATTTCCATGACGGGATTATATAAAATGGTAAAGTATGACGATAGATAAATAGAAACTCAACTCACAGAGCAAGAACAAGGCACCGCAACAATCGCCCGTATAACCTTGCAACCGGCGTTTCATCCAGCCGGTGAGCAGAAGTTCCGTTGCCGGAGGGAACAGAAAAGCAAAAAAAGGGAAGACGGTCGGATTTGACAGGAGCCACGTTATGCAAGGGACAAGGGCGAGCAGGCAACGGAATACGTGGCCGACAGCCGCCTGTTTGTTCCAGACGGAGTATATGACACCAGTCTTGGCTTGCCCCGCCGTCCGGGCGTAGGGGAGTTGCAGGATGATGAAACTGCTACATGCTTTGGCATAAACGTCGGCCGTGAGGATAATGGCCGGAGCCGCATGAAGCGGCAGAGCCGGAATCAGGTTGATTAGCAGTCCAAAGTAGAAGATCAGTCCTATGACACCATACGTGCCGATATGGGAGTCCTTCATGATGGTCAGTGTACGTTCGCGCGTGGTTCCTCCGCCGAATCCGTCGCAGAAGTCGGCCAATCCGTCTTCATGCAAGGCTCCGGTAAGCAACAGGCGTGTACCTGTCGCCGCCAAGGCTGCTGTCGTGGCCGGCAGGATTCCTGAAACAAGCCAGAAAACGAGGGCGGTCGTGCCGCCCGTGAGCCAGCCCACAAGCGGCCAATAGTCTACCACGTGTCTGAAGCACTTGGCATCCACTTGCCGGATGCGCCAGAAAGGCAGACGCGTGAAGAACATTAGTGAGGCCCATAGTCGGTCTGTCATGGCGAGGTACGGGATTAGAAATATTTGGTAATATGAGCGTTCTTGAAGTCGTTCATTTCGTTGAGCATACGGATGGCGGATTGCAAGAGCGGATAGGCGCACAAGGCACCTGTGCCCTCACCGAGGCGCAGTCCCATTTGGAGCAGTCCGCGAGCATGCAAGGTTTCGAGCATCCGTCGGTGCCCGGCTTCGTCGCTTTCGTGGCAGAACACGGCATAGTGGAGTATGGCCGGATAAAGCCGTGAGGCCATCAGTATGCAGGCCGTCATGATGAAACCGTCCACCAGAATCACCATGCCCAGTTCGGCGGCACGCATCATCGCACCGATGGCCGCCGTCATTTCGAAGCCACCGAACCAACGGAGCACTTCAGTGGCGTATCGGGTAGAACGGATGTCGGAGTCTTGCAGGTCGGGATGGTTGTCGCGGAAACGCTGTACGGCATTTTGCAGGACTTCGCATTTGTGACGGATACCGGCATTGTCCAGACCGGCTCCCGCCCCCACGCACAGTTCCAACGGCGTAGTGGTCAGCAAGTGCATCCAAACGGAGGAAGGAGAGGTGTTGCCAATTCCCATTTCACCTATACTGATGACGTTGCAGCCCCGTTTGTGGCATTCTGTCACCATGCGGGTGCCTGTTTCTATACACTGGTCTGTTTCCTCTTCTGTCATGGCGGCTTCGTGAAGGAAGTTCCGTGTGCCGCGTGCCACTTTGCGGTCGATGATGCCGGGATAGGAATGCAAATCGTAGTCCACCCCCATGTCTATCAGGAACAGTTCGAAGCCGTGCTGGCGGCAGAACAAGTTTACTCCGCCTCCTCCCCGGCTGAAGTTGATCATCTGTTGCCAGGTGATTTCGCGAGGGGAGATGCTGACCCCTTCGCGTTCGATACCGTGGTCGGCGCCGAACAAAAGGTGGCACGGATGACGCAAAACGGGTTCGGCGGTTTGTTGTATCCAGCCGATTTGCATGGCCAATTCTTCCAACCGCCCCATCGACCTTTTCGGTTTGTTCAGGTTGTCTATTTTGTCTTGCAGGACAGGACGCAAAGCCTCGTTCGGAGCCGTAATTCGGAATGTCATCATGTTCATTTGATTTTCACAGGGATACCGCTCACCATCAGATAGACCTCGTCGGCCTGGGACGCTACGAACTGATTGGTCCAGCCCAACAAGTCGGTGAAGCGGCGTTGCACTTCGTTAGTCGACACACCGCCCATCCCGATTTCGTTGGTTACGAAAATAAAGGTAGCCTCCTGCGAAGTGAAGCGCAGGAACTCCTCTTTCACGGCCTGTAACGTCTCCTCTGCTTGCGGGATTCCGGGTTGAGCCTGTCGGCTTCCCATGGCATCGGACGGGTGCGGAGCCGGGAATCCCTGCTGCGACGCATAGTCGAAAAAGAAATTCGTGGTCCACAACGTGACACAATCCACCACCACCGTCCGTCCTTTCAGGTCGTGGCGGCTCAGGTATTTTCCTTCCTCGATGTTGGTCCATTGCGGTTCTCGCCGTTCGCGGTGGATGCGCACGCGTTGTCGGAATTCCTCGTCCCAGATGCGTGCCGTGGCTATGTAAACAGGCTGTTCGGACAGTCGCAGTGCCAGCTGTTCGGCGTACCTGCTTTTACCGGACCGTTCTCCTCCTGTAATCAGGATAATCCTTTTCATGTTTGCAAAGATAGCCATTTATTTCCCTATATCTTCCTTTGCCCGTCCGAAATCTATTCCATAAGTCGCGCTCCCTTATGAACATGTATATTGCCAAGCATGAAAGGCTTTTATGGAATCGGAATACGTTTGTTTTCCATGGTGCCGGGGATAACGGTTTGTGCCGTGTGCGCCTCTGCTTTGCATCCGCAAGGATTGCAGGCAGGCTTTCTGCAAACCGGGTAAACATGAATTGTGTGGGGCATCGCGCGCCGTTCCGTCTCCTGTCCTTCATCGAACTACAGGTTGGGAGCGTCAGGCCGGAGACTAAAAAGTAAACCAACCGTATGTCGCTTTCCCGATGGCGGTGGAGGCATACGGTTGGCTCCTCGTCGCATTCCCGGTTACTTTTATTTGATGTTTTCCCGGATGCGTGTCAGGTAGCGGTTCAGTCCTTCTTCATCGCGCTCTTCGATGATGTGGATAAGGTCTTTCAACTCTTCACGGATGCGTTCCACATGACTTTTGGTGCGTGGGTTGAAAAGGATTTCCCGAAGAAGGCAATCGTCTTCGCTCAGCACGCCCTGCGCTATTTTCAGATGGCGTTTGAATGTCGTGCCCGGTGCATCCTGATGTTTCATCACCGCTGCGAAGGTGAAAGTCGACACGAAAGGGATACTGAGCGAATAGGCCATGGTCTCGTCGTGTTCCTCGAACGAATATTCGCAGACATGTAGTCCGAGCCGACTGTATAGGTCACGGAAAAAGATGCGCCCCATATAGTTCCCTTCGTTGATGACGATGGCGTTCTCATGGTTCAGGCTTCCCAGGTTGGCAAACGTGGGGCCGAACATCGGGTGCGTGCTGACGTAACGCATGCCCGCGCCTTCATAAAATTCCTTGAATCCCGTCTTGACGGACGAGACGTCGCTCAGGATACAGTCATGAGGCAGGTGGGGAATCACTTGCCGGAATACATCCAATGTATGTTTCAGCGTCACGGCATTGACGACCAGTTCGGGGCGGAATGCGTCTATTTCGTCTATCGAGGTGAAACGTTGCGTATTGTACATGAACCGTAACCGCTTGGCATCGATGTCATATACCGCCGTCTCATGGTCGAAGCTCAGCAAGTCCACGAAGAAAGAGCCCATTTTCCCGGCTCCTAAGATGAGTATTCTCATGATTCTTGTCCTTTTTTCCTGTCCGTGTTTACTTGTTAATGACATCCATTTGTTGGCGCACGCTTTCCTCGTGGATGGCTTCATAGATTTTTTTCACGAACTCAGCATCCATGCCGCACAACATTCCTTGCGCTCCTCGTTTGTCGAGGATTTCGGAGTAGCGTCCTGTTTGCACGACGGCCATGTCGTGCTCCTTTTTGTAGATCGCGATTTCGCGGCTCACACGCATCCTGTGGGTCAGCAGGTTCATCAGCTCGTTGTCCAGCTCGTCTATCTGCTTGCGCAGGGCCGACAGGCTTTCTGTCATTTCCACGTTCTCGCGTATCACCAGGCGGTCGAGTATGAAGTCGAGCACGTCCGGCATGACTTGTTGTTTGGCGTCGCTCCATGCGCAGTCGGGGTTGCAGTGGCTCTCGATTATCAGTCCGTTGAATCCCATATCCATGGCCTGTTGGCAGAGCGGGGCGATCAGGTCGCGCCGTCCGCTGATGTGGCTCGGGTCGCAGAGGATGGGAAGTTCGGGGTAACGCCGGTGCAGTTCGATGGGGATATGCCACATAGGGGCATTACGGTATATTTTATGGTCGATGCTGGAGAATCCGCGGTGGACGGCTCCCAGGCGCGTGACGCCCGCTCCGTTGATACGCTCCAAAGCGCCGATCCAGAGTTCGATGTCGGGATTCACCGGATTTTTGACAAGGACTGGGATGTCCACTCCTTTCAAGGAGTCGGCCAGTTCCTGCATGGCGAAGGGATTGGCCGTGGTGCGTGCCCCGACCCAAAGCAGGTCGATTCCGGCTTTGAGAGACGCTTCCATATGCTTGGGCATGGCCACTTCGGTGGCTACCAGCATTCCGGTTTCTTCCTTGACGCGTCGGAGCCAGGGTAATGCGGCCTCGCCCATGCCTTCGAATCCTCCCGGCTTGGTACGTGGCTTCCACGCACCGGCGCGGAATATCTTGAATCCTTTCCCGGCCAATTGCCGGGCGGTGGTCATGACTTGTTCCTCGGTTTCGGCACTGCAGGGGCCGGCGATGACGAGCGGTCGCTTGTTTTCGTCTATCCCCGGAAGATTCAGGGAAGTTAATCGTAAATCGTCCATATCGTTGTGTTTTTAACCTTATGCTTGTCGGCACTTAGAATACTTTCCGGATGCGTTCCAGAGCCTCGGCCATCTTCTCTTTTTTTGCGCAAAGCGAAATCCGGACATACCGGTTGCCGTTGCTGCCGAAGATGAATCCCGGCGCAATGAAGACCCGTGCTTCGTGCAGGACTTTCTCCGTGAGTCGTCCCGCGTCGTCGCAACTTTCGGGAATGCGCCCCCAAAGGAACATGCCCACTTGCGCCGGGTCGAAAGTGCAGCCCAGCGCGTGCATGATTTCCTCTGCCAGCACCCGTCGTCCGGCATACACATGTATGTTGGCCTCCTCGTGCCATTTGGCATCGTTCCGGTAGGCGGCGGCGGCGGCGAGTTGCATCGGGCGGAATGTCCCTGAGTCGACGTTGCTCTTCACTTTGAGAATCCATTTCACGAATTCCGGGTTCGTGGCCAACATGCCCACGCGCCAGCCCGGCATGTTGTGGCTCTTGCTCATGGAGTTGAACTCGATGCAACAGCGCTTGGCGCCGGGGACTTGCAGGATGCTGAGCCTTTCGTCGTTCAGGATGAAGCTGTACGGGTTGTCGTTCACGACGACGAGGTCGTGGCGCAAGGCGAAGTCTACCAGCCTTTCGTACGTCTCGCGGCGGGCGTTGGCGCCCGTCGGCATGTTGGGATAGTTGGTCCACATGATTTTCACGCCTGTCAGGCCTGTTTCTTCCAAGGCTTTGAAGTCGGGCTGCCACCCGTTCTCAGGCAGCAAGTCGTAGTATGTGATTCGCTGGCCGAGGATTTTGCTGAGCGACGTATAAGTGGGATACCCCGGATTGGGCACCAGCACGCGGTCGCCCGGATCGGCCAGAGCCAGCGTGACGTGGAGGATGCCCTCCTTGGAACCGATAAGCGGCTGTATCTCGCACGCCGGGTCCAAGTCCACGTCGTACCACCGCTTGTAGAAATCGGCCATCGCCCGGCGCAGTTCGGGAATGCCCGTCGTGGGCTGGTAGCCGTGTGCGTCGGCGCGCCGGGCTTCTTCACACAGTGTTTCTATGGTCCGGGGCGAGGGGGGCATGTCCGGGCTTCCGACGGCCAGGCTGATGATGTCCTTGCCTTCGGCATTCATGCGTGCCACTTCTTTGAGCTTTACTGAAAAATAGTATTCCTGTACGGAACTCAGCCGTCCGGCAGGCCGTATGCGGGAATTATATGGTTTGTCTTCCATCTTGGTATTCTCCTAATATTTTGAGTTCTTTGGTCAGCGGGGCAATGGCATCTATGCTTTGCGAGTAGCGGGTATAATCTCCGAAGCACAAGTCCACGTAAAACTTGTATTGCCACTCTTTTCCCACGAGGGGGAGGGATTGTATCTTGGTCAGGTTCAATTTATAGAAAGAGAGGATGGACAGCACCTGCGAGAGCGAGCCTTCTTCGTGGGGGAGGGTGAATACCAGGCTGGCCTTGTTGGTCTGGCGGATGTCGCGCAGCAGGTTGGCGCGCTGGGGCTGGCCGAATACCAGGAAACGGGTGAAATTGTGCTTGTTGGTCTCGATGCCTTCTTCCAATACCTTCATGCCGTACAGCGGGGCCGCGAATTTGGAGCAGATGGCGGCTTGTCCGCGTAATCGTTCCCGGCTGATGGTTTCCGCCGAGCCGGCCGTGTCCTCGCTTTCCACGACTTTCAGGCGGGGGTGCCGGGTCAGGAACTCGCGGCACTGCATCAAGGCCACGGGATGGGAATGCACCTCAGTGATGTCCTCCATTCCGTCGTCGGGGAGGCAGAGCAGGCTGTGGGAAATGCGCAGCTTATGTTCCCCTACGATGGTAAGTCCGCTGTCGCAAAGCAATTCGTAGTTGTGCAACAGGCTGCCTGCTATGGTGTTTTCGATGGCCGCCATGCCGAGTACCGTGCTGTCGTCCCTTACCGTGGCGAAGACTTCCTCGAAGGTGGAACAGCAGATGAGCCCGATGTCCTCGTCGTCGAAGAAGTAACGGGCCGCCATGTCGTGGTACGACCCTTTGATGCCTTGGATTGCGATTCGTTTCATTGTCCTTGTCTTGTCGTTTTCACAAAGAAAGCCCCGCTTCGGCGGGAAGCGGGGCCTCATGCTTTGTCGGTTAGTATCATTCTCTGTCCGGTACGCATGCGAGCTCCCGCTTCACTTTGTGGCTAAAGTAAAAGTAGAAGAAGGAACAAAAACATGTGTCGGATAATCCTTTCATCTTCGCATTCTTGATTTCGTTGCAAATTTAGGTTTTTCCCCGTTCCCGGCAAACATTTTCGCCGTTTTTTCCTCTTGAACGGGGAAAATGTGAAAGGGATCCTGGCTTTGATTGCATCTGGGAACCGTGGGGGACGCAGTCCTTGTGTCGCCCGTTCGTCCCTTGTCATACGTTGCTGAACTGTCCCTCGAAGGACTTGGCGGCTTCCGGCGAGGTTTCCAGTGCTTTCTTCAGGTCTTCGGTCGCCCCGGCTTTGTCGTTGAGCATCAGCCTGATCCGTCCGCGTTCCTTGTATCCCTCGCTGAAGTCCGGCATGAGTTCCACGGCTTCGTCCAGAGTGGACAGTGCCCGGTCGAGCTGTCGGTCGGCGGCGTATGCCGCGCTGAGTCCCACGTATGCCTCGCCCATCAGCGGGTTTTGCGTCTTTGCCTTGTCGTAATAGGCGATGGCCGCGGGGGCGTCCCCTTGTTGCAGCCGCAGCGCGGCCTTCAACATCAAAGTCTCTTCGGATGCCGGTTGCGCCCCCTCGTTTTCGAGCAGGTGGTCGATGTCGGCCTCGGCTTCTGCCGGGCAGCCCATGGCGCGGAGGATTTCCGCCCGCAGCAGGTGAGCTTCCGCCGGATGCCCGTCCTGTGCGATGGCCCGTGTCAATAAGGCCACGGCATCCAAGTCGTCGCGCAGGGCGTGCTTGGCTTGGGCCGAACGGCAGAGCGCCTCGGGATGGTCGCCGTTGATCCGCAGGGCGGCTTGGCAGTCCTCGTCCATGCGCGCGTAGTCCCGCATCATCTCGTCGGCGCGGGCCATGGCCAACCGTATGCCTATCTGGCCCGGCTGTTCTTCCGCCAGCCTCGCCAGTATGCCGCGGGCCTCTTCCGCCTCTCCGTCGGAGAGCAGGGCCTCGGCCAGGAATCCTGCGGTTTCGGAATCGTCCCGGAGGGCGAGCGCTTCCCGGAAACAACGTATGGCGTACTTGACCTCTCCCAGGGCGCGGGCGCCGTCATATTTCAGCACGTCGAACTCCCGTTCTCGGCGTTTCCCGGCTTTTTCTTCCGGGGATTCCTCCCGGCCGCCGAACAATGTCTTCAGAAATCCCATCTTGTCCCCTTTCCTTGTTTCATGCGCGCAAATATACTAAAATTACTTAAAACGGCGCGCGTCATGTACGATAAATCATGTTTGGGCGTTTATGTTTTATTATGTGTGCTTTTGGAAAAACGAATGGAATATGTGCGGAATCGTCGGGTATATAGGCAAGAGGGAGGCTTACCCCGTCCTGATAAAAGGGCTTAAGCGTTTGGAATACCGTGGTTACGACAGTGCCGGCGTGGCCTTGGTCAGTGATTCGGGAGATTTGAATGTGTATAAGGCAAAAGGCAAGGTCAGCGACTTGGAACGCTCGGTGGAAGCGAAGGACGTGAGCGGCCACGCCGGCATCGCCCACACGCGTTGGGCCACGCATGGCGAGCCGTGCGCCGAAAACGCCCACCCCCATTATTCGGCGTCGGGCAATCTGGCGTTGATCCATAACGGCATTATCGAGAACTATGCCACGCTGAAGGAACGTTTGCTGCAGCGCGGCGTGGAGTTCCGCAGCCAGACGGATTCGGAAGTCTTGGTGCAACTCATCGAATATATCCAGGTGAGCAACGGTCTGGAGCTGCTGGGCGCCGTACAGGTGGCCCTGCATGAGGTCATCGGCGCCTACGCCATCGCGATATTGGACAAGAGGCATCCCGAACAAATCATCGCCGCCCGCAAGAGCAGCCCGCTGGTGGTGGGCATCGGGCGCGACGACGAGTTCTACCTGGCCTCGGACGCCACCCCTATCGTGGAATACACCGACAAGGTGGTGTACATGGAAGACGGGGACATCGCCGTCATCCGTCCCGGGAACGAGCTGAAGGTGGTGGACATGGACAACACGCGAATGCATCCAACGGTGAAGACGGTGGACATCAACCTCGGACAGCTGGAAAAGGGCGGTTACCCGTATTTCATGCTCAAGGAGATTTTCGAGCAACCCGACTGCCTGCTCGACTGCATGCGGGGGCGCATCAATGTGGATGCCGACAACGTGACGCTCTCGGCGGTCATCGACCATAAGGGCAAGCTGTTGGGCGCGAGCCGTTTCATCATCGTGGCGTGCGGCACGTCGTGGCACGCGGGGCTTATCGGCCAGCAGCTCATCGAGAACTACTGCCGCATCCCCGTGTGCGTGGAGTACGCCTCGGAATTCCGCTACCGCAATCCCGTCATCCTCCCCACGGACGTGGTGATAGCCATATCGCAGTCCGGCGAGACGGCCGACACCCTCGCCGCCGTGGAAATGGCGCGCCGCCGGGGGGCGTTCGTGTTCGGCATCTGCAATTCCGTGGGCTCCTCCGTCGCCCGCGCCACCCACACCGGGGCTTACATACACGTCGGCCCGGAAATCGGGGTGGCCTCCACGAAAGCCTTCACGGGGCAGGTGACGGTGCTGGCCATGCTGACCCTGGCCCTGGCCAAGGAGCGCGGGACGATCTCCCGGGAAGAATACGTCGGGATGGTGCGGGAGCTGGTGGCCATACCCGGGAAGATGAAGGAGGCGTTGCAGGCCGACGAACGGATCGCCCGGATGGCCCGGATCTTCACCTACGCGCACAACTGCCTTTACCTGGGGCGCGGCTACTGTTATCCCGTGGCGCTCGAGGGCGCCTTGAAGCTGAAGGAGATTTCCTACATCCATGCGGAGGGGTATCCGGCGGCGGAGATGAAGCACGGCCCCATAGCGCTCATCGACTCCGAGATGCCGGTGTTCGTCATCGCCACGCGCAACGGGGTCTACGAGAAGCTCATCAGCAACATCCAGGAGCTGAAAGCCCGTCAGGGACGGGTCATAGCGCTCGTGACGAAAGGCGACACGAAGATACGGGAGCTGGCCGACGAGGTGGTCGAGCTGCCCGAGACGATGGAATGCTTCGCCCCCTTGGTGGCCTCCGTCCCCTTGCAGCTGCTGGCCTACCACATAGCCGTTTGCAAGGGCAAGGACGTGGACCAGCCCCGCAACCTGGCCAAGTCGGTGACGGTGGAGTAGTCGTGTCCCGCCCTCCCCGTTCCCGGGCCTTCCCGCGGGAAACTTACATACAAAAATCAATCTGCGCCGAACGGTCTTCCAATCTCCTTAGATTGCTTTTCCGTTCGGCGCAGATTGCTCTTTCATTCTCCTTGGATTGATTTTGGACGTTCAAGCGGTTGAAAGCCAAGCGGTTGCCCGTTTTCCAGAATCTTTACGCCTTTCCAGCCCCGGGCGGGCGTTTGCGGCTTGTCCTTCGTGCGGGAAGCCATGTTTTCCCGGCACGGAGCCTTTGGGGCCTTCGGGCGGACTGCCCCGTGCGGGCGCGCATCGTTAATTTTTGTTCTCCTGCTTGCAGGAACGGCGGACTTTTGCGAACTTTAACGCGGCGTCGGGCGGCATCCCCCGGCGGCGGAAGGCGGGGATGCGCGGAGGAGGCCGTCTGGAGGCGGCCGCGCCCCGGGAAACTTGATTTACGGTTTGAGACATGAAGAGGAAAATCTTATCGTCGGCGTCGTGGCTGTGCCTGTGGGCTTTTGCGGGCGACGGGCAGGCTGAAGGCGTGCCCGCACGCGTCGACTTGGGGGAGACCCCGTGGAAATTCGCGAAAGTGGTGCGCCGGGAAACCAATCTGGCTAAGGACGCGCAGGTGCGTCTTGACGGGAAGGCCGTCCCCGTGGTTCACGACGGCGACATCCATTCGGAATGGAAGCCGGCGAACGCCCCGGAAGAGGGGGTCTGGACCGTGGATCTGGGCAAGGCCGTCCCCCTGTCCGCCGTGAAATTGTGGTTCGACACGGATCGGACGAGGTTCGCGGAAGTCAAGCTCGAAGTATCTGCCGACGGCGACAGCTGGCAGACCCTCTCGGAGGGGGAAAAGCTCTGCGCGCTGCACAAGGAGGGCGACTTCGTGAGCGCGGGCCGCGCCGGGACGGTGGGATACGTCGAGGCGGTGACGGCCACTTGCCTGGAATTGGCGGTCAAGGCCGCGGCGCGTCATGTGCGCTTCTCCGGACTGAAGTGCAAGGCCGAACAGAGGCAGGACGTGCCTGCGACGTTGAGCGAGGTGGAGGTGAATCCCGCGACGGGACGGCAGGACTCCGGGCGGGCCGAGGCCATGGCTTCGCCCTCGTTCGACGACACGGGATGGCAGACGGTGGGGATTCCCCATTGCTATAACGAGCTGGACACCTACCTGAACGCCAGCACCGGCGAACGCTGCTGGCGCGGGGAGGCGTGGTACCGCAAGAAGATAGCCGTGGACGGCGGCGACCGCGGGCGGATGTTCTTCCTGGAGTTCCAGGGAGTGAACATCGGGGCGGCGGTGTATGTGAACGGCATGCCGGTAAGAGGAAACACGAAGGTGGAGCAGCCCGGGGCGGTGACCCACGTGGGGAGCGCGCTTCCTTTCGTGGTGGACATCACGCCTTATCTCCGCTACGGGGAAGAGAACCAGATAGCGGTAAGGGTGTCCAACGCCGAGGGCACGTTCTTCACCTGGCCCGGCTTCGGGACTAACGAGGGCTTCGGCCAGGCCATGGGCGGCATCGTCTGCCCCGTTTACCTCCATAAGAAGGACAAGGTGCACATACCCTTCGATGCCTATTCCCCGATGAACAAGTGGGGAACTTACTTCGGGACGGTGTCGGCCTCCAGAGACAAGGCGGAGGTGCGCTTCCAGGTGAACGTGGAGAATGCGGGCGAGGAAGCGTGCGACGTGGAACTGCGCACGTATTTGAAGGACGCGAAGGGCAAGGTGGCCCTGGCGTTCAGGGACACCCGCCATGCCGCCGCCGGACAGACCGTGCTGTTCGACCGCACGGGAGTGGTGGAACATCCCCGTTTGTGGTATCCGATAGGGACATCCGGCACACCTTATTTATATATGGTGGAGAATGAAGTCCGCGTGGACGGGCGGCTGGTGGACAGGCGGAGCCGCCCGTGGGGCATCCGGCAGATCACGTGGGACAAGGATTTCTGCTACGTCAACGGCGAGAAATGTTTCTTGCGCGGCTTCGGTTACCGGAACAATTACCCGGGACTGGGGGCCGCCGTCCCTGCGGCTTTCTGGTGGAACGACATGGCCCGGATAGCGCGGTGCGGAGGCAACACGCTGCGCGTGGGGCACCAGCCGCCTTTCCCCGAAGTGTTCGAGGCCTGCGACCGCTACGGCATCTTGCTGGTCGTCAACAGCGGCGACAACGAATGGGCGTTGAAGGACGAGCCGGCCATTACTTACAAGAGGGAGTACGACAGGGACATGATGGTGGCCTATCGGAGCAACCCGTGCGTGGCCGTCTGGGAGTCGAACAACGGCTTGGCTTACGAGGGGGAGAAATACCTGCCGTCTTATACCTTGGAACAGGTGAGGGAATGGGATTACATCCAGCCGCGGCTCGTGCAGAACCGTGACGGTTATCCTCCGGAGTGGGACGAGGACGAGCCGGTCGTGGTGGGCTACACGAACCGTTACGAGAAGGTGGAGGGAAGCCCCTCGTGGAACACGGAAGTCTATGGGACGAACTGGTCGGGCCTGCCCAGTTGGTGCATCGCCCGTTTCGACTACGACAATGAAAAGGAGTTCTCGACGGACTACGTGGAGAATTATTTCGACAACATGGACAGACGCGCGTGCGGGTGGATCGACTGGATGTTGGCCGAGACGTACGGGGAGGGCTATACCATTTACCTCAACGGAATGCGTAACCAGAAGAGCCTCGGTTCGTGCGCCATGGATGGCAACCGGTTCCCGAAACTGCTATACCGGATCTTCGAGAAGGCCGTCTGGGTGACTTTCGACGAGCGTCCCGGCGTGGCCTTGCAGAGCCATTGGAACTTCCGGGGGATGCAGGACGTGGACGCGTGGAGCAACTGCCCCTACGTGGAACTCTTCGTCAACGGCACGTCCCGCGGGATTGCGGAGCCGGAGGCACGGACGCGCCGTTGCACGTGGAAAGGCGTCATGTGGGAGCCGGGCGTGGTCAGGGCCGTGGGGCTGGACGAGCGGAAACGTCCCGTCTGCGACGATGAGATTGCCTCCGCCGGCGAGCCGCACGCCTTGGAAGTGGAAATCGAGGAGCCCGCTCCCAAGCCCGGCGGGGAGAGATTCAAGCTGAGAGCCAATGCTTCGGACGCTTTCGTCGCTACGGTGCGGGTGGTGGACAAGGAGGGGCGTTGGTGCCCTTTCGCCGACAACCTGTTGCGGTTTGAAGTGGAAGGTGAGGGGGTGTACAAGGGCTCTTACAATTTCTACGTCACGGAGGGGAAGCCCCTGGGATACCATGCCCCGGGCGACACGGAATTGCAGGCCGAGGGCGGTTTGATGCGCGTGGCGGTGCGGACGACGTTCAACCCCGGGGAAATCACGGTCAAGGTCTCTTCGGACGGGTTGCGCCCGGGACAGGCTTCCGTCCGGTCGGAGGGGATTTAAGCATGGTGCGTCGGGGGAACGTAGCCTCCCGCTCCTGTTTGCGGGAGCCGTAAGACCTCTTTATGTCCGGATCCGCAGGACGGTGGAACATGTCCCGTCGGTGTGGGCAAGGGATGCAAGGTGTGGAATCTTTAATTGAACGAATATGGCGAAAAGCGTAAAAGGGTATATCGAAGAGAATGAAGCCCGTTTTTTGGAAGAATGGTTCAGCCTGATTCGCATTCCGAGCGTGAGCGCCGCCCCGGAACGCAAGAGTGATATGGTGGCTTGTGCCGAACGCTGGGAACGTTTGCTGTCGGAGGCCGGGGCGGATGAAGCCCGGGTAATGCCTTCTGCCGGGAACCCTTTGGTGTATGCGGAAAAGCGCGCGGGCTCCGATGCGCCCACGGTTCTGATATATGGCCATTACGATGTGATGCCTGCCGAGCCGTTGGATTTATGGAAGAGCGACCCTTTTGAACCGGAAGTGCGCGACGGACATGTGTTTGCCCGGGGAGCGGATGACGACAAAGGGCAGTCCATGATTCAACTGAAGGCTTTCGAATATATGGTGCGGGAAGGGCATTTGCGCCATAACGTCAAATTCATATTGGAAGGGGAGGAAGAAATCGGGTCTCCCAGCCTGAACGCTTTCCTGAAGGAACACCGCAGGCTGTTGGCCTGTGATGTGATTTTAGTGAGCGACACCAGCATGCTCGCGCCCGATCTGCCTTCGCTTACGACGGGACTGCGGGGACTGGCTTATTGGGAAATCGAAGTGAAAGGGCCGAACCGTGATTTGCACTCCGGCCATTTCGGCGGAGCCGTGGCTAATCCCATAAATGTGTTGTGCGGTTTGTTGTCTCGTATGACTGACGAGGACGGGCGCATCACGATACCGGGCTTTTATGACGGGGTGGAAGAACTGTCCGAGGAAGAACGCCGGATGTTGGCCGGAATCCCGTTTGACGAGGAACGTTATAAGCAAGCTATCGGTGTGCGTGCTTTGAAGGGAGAGAAAGGATACAGCACGATTGAGCGGAACAGTTGTCGTCCGTCTTTCGATGTGTGCGGCATTTGGGGCGGCTATACGGGGGAAGGAGCCAAGACCGTATTGCCGTCAAAAGCCTATGCCAAGGTGTCCTGCCGTTTGGTTCCCCATCAGCGGCATGAGAGAATTTCCCGGATGTTTATCGATTATATCGAATCCATGGCCCCGGACTCCGTGCAGGTGAAAGTGACCCCCATGCACGGTGGCGAAGGCTATGTTTGTCCGATAACCTTGCCGGCTTACAAGGCTGCGGAAGAAGGTTTCACAAAGGCGTTTGGGCGAAAGCCGTTGGCCGTGCGCCGTGGCGGCAGTATCCCTATCATAAGTGATTTTGAAAAGGTTTTGGACGCAAAGACTGTTTTGATGGGATTCGGTTTGGAGAGCGACGCGATTCATTCGCCTAATGAGAATTTCCCGTTGGATATGTTTCGGAAAGGTATCGAAGCTGTGGTGGAATTCCATGAAAAGGTGA
>CAYPMY010000014.1:0-27259 GCA_964412085.1 uncultured Paraprevotella sp.
TCATCGCCATCTTCACCCCGAAAGTGGAAGAGAACAAGACGAACCTGGCTTATCTTAAGTCGGCGCTGACCCTGCTCGCCGCCAACGACTGCGACGACACCGACATCTACTTCACGGCCGCCGAATACGCCTACAACATCGAGCCGAGCTACGAATCTTCCATCGGCACCGCGATGAAGTACTTCAAGGACGGCAAGGTGGCCGAGTCCGTGCAATATTTCGACAAAGCCATCGAGCTCTGCTCCACGGATCAGACCAAGGCCGCCATAGCACTGAAAGTGGCCAACGCCGTCTCCAAGACCGGCGACAGCAACAAGGCGGTGACTTATCTGGACAAGGCCGTACAGTACAACTCCGCCATCGCGGGGAAGGCCGACTTGGTGCGCGCCCAAATCATGGTGAAGTCCAAGAACTTCCCCGAAGCGATTGCCTATTGCACGAAAGCCGCGCAAGAGGATGTCAGCATCTCCGGCTCCGCCAACCGCCTGAAAGAAAGCATCCAGGAAGCGCAGCGCAAGACCACCGAGTACGAGAAAGCCAACGCCGAGTACAAGGCACAGATGGAAAAAATCAAGAAGGAAGAGGACTTCTGGAAAGCCGGAGGCAAGCAATAATCCGCAGGACATCATTTGAATGACACTCCGCGACGGAGCGGGATGGGGCGTGCCGAAGACGAAATAGCCGCTCCGGAAATTCACATCGTGTAATCACCAAACTTGCGATAGCCGTATCTTGATTCCATATCCGGGTCATGATACGGCTATCGCCTTGCTTCTTGAGGATGCACAAGTCCCAAATTAGGAGTTTGTCCCTACGGGAATCGAGTTTCGGCACACCTGCTTCCATTTTTCAACCATAAAGGAAACGGATGCGCCGGCCAGGCACGCACCCCTCATGGGATACGGGACATAAAGATTCCAGGCAAAGAATCCGCGTTCCGCATCACGCCGGATTTAAAGCGGTTGAGAATGGCAAAGAAATCCCCTGGGAACGAAGAAATCCCCCGATTCGTTGCCTGCCATCCATGAAAAGGAAGTCGCCCCGGGCGACTTTCGACTTAACTTTTTTTTAAAGCGGAGACTTATTGTAATTCCCTTTCCGGTGAAAACGCATGCCGCATTTCTGCCGGAGGAAACTGCCACCCACGCTCCAGAAACAAAGTCCCGGACGATAAAAACTGATTATCTGCATCCAAGAAAAAGTCTCCAGCACCGAACCACACAGCTGATGCGCCCCGCACATTTTTCCAGAATAAGATGAAACTCCGTACCTTATCATACCAGACACGAAAAACACCCTTGGACAGCCTTGATTTTATGTTATATAACATAGGAAAGGCATCTCCCGTTCACCCCTTTCATGCTATCTTTGTGCGCAAAATACGACAATACGATGGAAAAATCCCTGCCCGTCGATGAAATGATTAATCCTCACGTCTCCGTTGACTGTGTCGTATTGGGCTTTGACGGCGAACATCTCAAAGTGCTTCTCGTAAGGCAAACCGGCCATGAAGGAAGCGGCTTCTACAATAACCTGAAATTGCCGGGCAGTCTGATTTACAATGACGAAGACTTGGACGAGGCGGCACGACGGGTCCTCTGTGAACTGACGGGGGTGAAAGGACTTCACCTCATACAGTTCAGGGCTTTCGGCTCCAAGGACAGGACCAATAACCCGAAAGACATCAAATGGCTGGAACGCTTTCACCGGTTAAGCCGGAAAGTGGGACGCATTGTCACCATCGCCTACCTGACCATGGTAAAAATCGACAAAAAGCTCACCCGTTTGTCCGACCGCTACGAGGCTTGCTGGACGGACGTCGATGCGCTCCGCCCTTTGGCTTTCGACCACAACCAGATTATCGGCGAGGCACTGTGGTTCGTGCGGCAATACGTGCGGATACGGCCCGCCGCCCTGTTCGACCTTCTTCCCAAAAGATTCACCGCGGCCGAGCTCCGCACGCTTTACGAAACGATATATGGCCGGGAATTCGATGTCCGCAATTTCCACAAACGGATTGCCCGAATGAAATACGTGCTTCCTTTAGAGGAATTCCAGACCGGCGTAGCCCATCGGGCCGCGCGGTACTACAAATTCGACCGCAAGTCGTATAACAAGCTGCACGGCATGGGCAAGTCGTTCCATACGGACGGACATAATGGAACTTATTAATTTAACATCAAACGAACCGACATGAACTTGACACAAGAAGGAGACAGACTGTATTTGTACTCCATTACCACCGTAGCCATTCTGGGCGGACTGCTGTTCGGCTACGACACGGCGGTGATTTCCGGCGCGGAAAAGGGACTTGAAGCCTTCTTCCTCACCGCGACGGACTTCCAGTACGACAAGGTGATGCACGGCATCACTTCGTCCAGCGCTTTGATAGGATGCGTCATCGGCGGCGCCATATCCGGTTGTCTGGCCTCCCGCCTGGGGCGCCGCGATTCCCTTCGTCTGGCTTCCGTAATGTTTTTCCTCTCTGCACTGGGTTCCTACTACCCGGAGTTCCTTTTCTTTGAATACGGGAGAGCCGACTGGAACTTGCTGATAGCTTTCAACCTCTATCGTGTGTTGGGCGGAATCGGCGTCGGGCTGGCTTCCGCAGTCTGTCCGATGTATATCGCCGAGATAGCCCCCTCCCACATCCGCGGGACGTTAGTGTCGTGCAACCAGTTTGCTATCATCTTCGGTATGCTCGTGGTCTATTTCGTCAACTATATGATTATGGGCGACCACCAGAATCCAATCATCCTGAAGGACGCCGTAAGCGGTGCGATGTCCGTCAGCTCCGAATCCGACTTATGGAGCGTGTACGAGGGCTGGCGTTATATGTTCGGGTCCGAAGCCTTCCCGGCCGCCTTGTTCGGCCTGTTGCTGTTCTGCGTTCCCAAGACCCCTCGCTATTTGGTGATGTGCGGTGAAGACGAAAGGGCGTTTGCCATCCTGGAGAAAATCAATGGCCGCGACGTTGCCGGCAGGATACTGGAGGAAATCAGGGAGACGTCTAAGGAAAAGACCGAAAAGCTGTTCACTTACGGGGCGGCGGTCATCGTCATCGGCATTCTTCTCTCCGTGTTCCAGCAAGCCATCGGCATCAATGCGGTGCTTTACTATGCACCCCGCATATTTGAAAGCGCCGGAGCCGAAGGCGGCGGCATGATGCAGACCGTCATCATGGGTGTGGTCAACATCATCTTCACGTTGGTAGCCATCTTCACCGTCGACCGTTTCGGGCGCAAGCCGCTGCTCATCATCGGTTCCGTAGGCATGGCCGCCGGTGCTTTTGCCGTAGCCCTTTGCGACCAGATGGGTGTCAAAGGCATCGTCCCGGTTCTGTCCGTCATCGTGTACGCCGCATTCTTCATGATGTCATGGGGGCCGATTTGCTGGGTGCTTATTGCCGAGATTTTCCCCAACACCATTCGGGGGAAAGCTGTGGCCGTCGCCGTGGCGTTCCAATGGGTGTTCAACTACTTGGTGTCGTCCACTTTCCCGGCCTTGTACGATTTCAGCCCCATGTTCGCTTACAGCCTGTACGGCGTCATGTGCCTGCTTGCGGCCCTGTTCGTCTGGAGGAGCGTGCCCGAGACCAAAGGCAAGACGCTGGAGGACATGACGGCACTCTGGAAGAACCGCCTGAAGAGGGAAGCATGACCCCGACGGCGGCTCCCGCTGCCGAAGCCTGTCCCGCGACGGGAACTCCTCCGACCGACTGCCACAAGGCGACATCGGCCGGAGGAGTTCCCGTTTTCCGTCTATTCTTTGGTTGTCCCCGTTCAGGGATTCCTGAATTTCGCCACCACCCGTTCGTATGTCGGAGCCTTTATCCCCTGCTTCCGGCAGGCATCCAGCATGTCGAATAATTGTCCTTGTATTTCGGACTCCCGTCCCCTCTTCAAGTCTTTCTGCAGAGAAGAAGTCGTCTGCGGGTCCAAGGAGTCCATGACTCTCAGATTAGCCGCCACGGGGTCTTCCCGGAAACGGATGCCCAGGCTTCCGCCCAACGCCGTGCTCTCCCGCGTCAGGCCGATGAACATCTCCCGCTCCTCGCCTTCCCTCTGTATCGCTCCCATCGGCTCGTCGAAGAAAGCCCCCGTCCCGGCCATCGCACTGATGAACCCCCACTTGGCAAAAGTGTCCCGGTCTATGTCATCCGAAAGGACCGCTTCCACTCCCGCGTCCGCCAACGTGCGACGGACGGCCTCGAGTTCCTCTAAGGAGACATCGTCCCCGGGACGCGCCCCGAACACAAGTTTGCACACCTTGCCGATCTGCGCCACCTCGCCCGGAGCCTGGATATACCCCACGATGTAAATGCAACCATCGATGACCCGCGAACCCGGACAGGCGCGGGCGATTCTCGACCCCGAACCATACACGTTCAGGACGGGCAGCACCACGGAATGCTCGTCCGACGCACGGACGATGCAATCCGCCACGGAATCGACAGAATACCCTTTCACGCAGACCAATATCAGCCCGGCCTTGCCACGATAAGTCTCGGCCGTGGCCACGCCTATCTCCCCCTGGCGTTCCCCAGTCCCGTCATAAGCGTAGCATGGGACGACCCGCTCTCCTTTGATTCCCGAATGGAAACGCAGGCCACGCGCCAACATCTTTTCCTTGTGCTCCCCACGAGCCACACACGTCACCTCATTCCCGGCCAAGGCCAGCAGAGCTGCCAAAGAGCCTCCCACGCCTCCGGCGCCTATCACTAAACATTTCATGGTTCCGACTTCATTTTCCTGTATCCTTCGTTTCCGTCAACACACGTCCTATCTCGTGCGTCAAGTCTTCCGGCGTCGCCAAAGGAGAATCCGTAAAAACCGCACGGACGACACGCGACGCGTCCGCCACGTAGATGCGGGGTATGGACGAATAAGCGAACAAACGGTAAACCGTGCGGTCGGCCTGTGCAGAAAACGGTATCGTAAGCCCGTTGTCCTCCCAATATTCTCCGACAGAAACCGCGTCTTGCTCCCGGCTGATGGCCATGAAAACCATGCGGCCGTCCGCCCCGTACCTTTCGTACATCTGTTGCACGACCGGCAATTCACGGCGGCAATCCCCGCACGCCGTGTTGAAGAACAATATAAACGAAGGTTTCCCTTGCAGGCTCCCGCTCCCCGCTGTCCGTCCGTCATCCATCACTACGGCGAAGTCCGGCAACACGTCTCCCACTTCCACCGTATCCGGCCCCGTTCCGGCATCTTCCTTTTCATTGACGCAAGAAAGGGCCAAAGGCAGGAATCCCATAATTAAGCAACGCACGTCTGTTCTCATGTCACGCTCCCCCACAAAACTTTCCGGCAAATATACTATTTCCCGAAATAAGAAAAAAGATTTTGCATGCAGATATTGACGAATCCCGTCCGACAACATCGGACAAGTTTCACACTCCTTGCCGTCTTTCCGTCCGTCACGCGGGCGGCGTGCCGGCTTGTCCGCAGGCCGGCACTTCCCCGCCAGTTTCCCATTGACAAACGCCGTAGCGTTCCGGCAGCGGCGGACAGCGGGGCTGTCCGTCCCCGCGCTCCGCGACAAAGGATGGGGATTTTTGCCGGCATCAAAACGCCAGATGGCGCGGGCATGGCCCGAACCGCCCGCCAGATTGCGCCGTGATCCGCGCGGAGCATCGATGACGGACGTGCATAATCCTACTTGCATGGGGCAAAAAGACAAAGCCGCCATGAAAAGGAAATGCTTTTCCCGCACGGCCTACGTGCTTCTGCCGGGAAATCCGCAGAAGCACGAGTCGTTCGGCCATCCGGAACGCCGAGCCCATCGGAATCAAGGGACGCGGGGAACGCCCGACGGAACGGGCTCCCCGGCAAGCGGCCGGATACAGCCCGACACGGCATCCGGTCAGTAGCGGATATCCAACTCCTTCAAAATGGACGAGATTTTCTCCATGGTGGTCAACCGTGTCGGCACCAAAGGCAGACGAAGTTGATTCTCAATCATTCCCATGGCATGGAGCATGGCCTTCACGCCGGCGGGATTGCCATCCACGAACAACAACTTGAACAAATCCGAGAACTTGTGGTGAATGACACGGGCATGCTCGTAATCGCCGTTCAGCGCCATGCGGACCATGCGGCTGAATTCGGCAGGCAGGGCGTTGCCTATCACTGAAACCACACCCACCGCCCCCATCGTAATCAGCGGATAAGTGATGCCGTCGTCCCCTGAAAGGACGTCGAAGTCGCGAGGCTTGTTCTTTATCACATCCTCCAACTGGGCCATATTCCCACTGGCCTCCTTGACGGCCACTATGTTCCCGAAATCACGTGCCAAGCGCAATGTCGTCTCCGCACTCATATTGACTCCCGTGCGCCCCGGCACATTATACAGCACGACCGGCAAGGGCGAGGCTTCCGCTACGGCCTTGAAGTGCTGGTACAGTCCCTCCTGCGAAGGCTTATTGTAATAAGGGCAAACCGACAGGATGCCGCCGATGCCGCTCCAGTCTTCTTCTCTCAGGTCTCTGACCACTGTCGCCGTGTTATTCCCGCCGCATCCCATCAGCAAGGGGACGCGGCCTGCCACGCGTTCCACAAGCATCTTCTTCAATGCTTTTTTCTCGCCGGCCGAGAGGCAGGGCGTTTCGGCCGTCGTTCCCATGATACACAGGAAATCCGCGCCGTTCCGTATCTGATACTCCACCAGGCGGGCCAACGCCCCATAGTCCACTTCACCGTCCGGCTTGAAAGGAGTTATCAAAGCGATTCCCAGCCCCTTGAACTTATTCTGTGCCATAGCTTGAGAGTTCTATCTGTTTCGCGGCAAAAATACGAATTAAATCACACAATGCAAACAATCCCTCACGATTCTATCTTCCTCAAGAACTCTTCTTCCGAGAGGATGGGGACACCCAACTTTCCGGCCTTCTCCCGTTTGGCCGGCCCCATGTTGGCCCCGGCCAGCACGAAAGAGGTGTTCGAAGATATACTGCCCGCATTCTTTCCCCCGTGCTGTTCTATCATGGCCTTATATTCGTCGCGGGAATGCAGCGAGAACACCCCGCTCACCACGACGCTCTGCCCGGACAACCTGTCGGAACGGACGCTCAATTCCTCGTCGGAAAGCTCCATCCGGACTCCTTTCTCCCGCAAGCGGCCCACCAAATCGCGGTTGGCCTCGTTGGCGAAATAGCGTATCACGCTTTCAGCTATCACCACCCCGACCCCGTTTATCCGCAACATGTCCTCCAGCGACGCAGAGGCCAGCGCATCCATCGACTTGAAATGGCGCGCCAAGGCCTTAGCCGCGATTTCACCGACGAAACGTATGCCCAAGGCAAACACCACGCGCTCGAAAGGGACGTGTACGGAATCGGCTATCGAGCGGACTATCTTCCGCGCGGATTTCCCCCGCGTGCCGTCTTCCCCGTCTATCTGCCGTACCTGTATGTCATACAGGTCGGCCACATCGCGTATCAAGCCGCGGCGGTAGTAATCGTCCACGGTTTCAGGTCCCAGGCTGTCTATGTTCATGGCCCGGCGGCTGATGTAATGCTCTATGCGCCCCTTGATCTGCGGCGGACAAGCCACGTCGTTGGGACAGTACCACGCGGCTTCTCCCTCGTAACGCACCAGTTCGGCCCCGCATTCCGGGCAACGAGTGATGAACTCGGCTCTCGGTCCCGTTTCCGGCCCCCGCGCACCGGTGTCCACGCCGACTATTTTGGGAATGATTTCTCCTCCCTTTTCCACGTACACCATGTCCCCAACGTGCAAATCCAACTGCTTCATCACATCGGCATTGTGCAACGTGGCGCGCCGCACTACCGTGCCGGCCAGCTGTACCGGCTCCATATTGGCCACCGGCGTCACCGTCCCCGTGCGTCCCACCTGGAAAGTCACGGCGTTCAGGCGCGTGCGGGCACGTTCCGCCTGGAACTTGTAGGCGATGGCCCAACGGGGGCATTTGGCGGTATAGCCCAACGCGCGTTGCTGCCTCTGGGAGTTGACTTTCAACACGATTCCGTCCGTGGCCACGGGCAGGCCCTTGCGTTCCACGTCCCAATAATCCATGAAATCGTAAATGCCCTGGATCGTATTTACTTTCTTCATGCCTTCGGAAACCTTGAATCCCCACGAACGCGCCGCCTGCAAGTTCTCATAATGCCCGTCGAAGGGACATTGCTCTCCCAGAAGGTGATATAAGTAAGCATCGAGCCTGCGTTGCGCCACCACCGCCGAGCTTTTGCTCTTCAGCGTCCCCGAAGCCGCGTTGCGCGGATTGGCGAAAAGCGGTTCCTCGCGTTCCTCCCGTTCGCGGTTCAAGGTCTCGAAGCTCGCCCACGGCATCAGGATTTCCCCGCGGATTTCGAACTCCTCGGGGTATCCGTTCCCGTTCAGGCGAAGCGGGATGCAGCGGATGGTCTTGACGTTTTCCGTCACGTCGTCGCCCCGCGCCCCGTCGCCCCGCGTCACGGCACGTGCCAGTCGCCCGTGCTCGTAAGTCAGCGATATGGAAAGCCCGTCGTATTTCATCTCGCAGCAGATTTCGAACGGCTCGCCTTCCAGGCCGGAGCGGACGCGTTCATAGAAGTCGGCCACCTCTTGCTTGTTGTACGTGTTGGATAACGACAGCATGGGGTAACGGTGGGGCACCTGCACGAACTCCCGGTTCAAATCGCTCCCCACGCGCCGGGTCGGCGAGTCCGGGTCGTCAAGTTCGGGATGAGCCGCCTCGAGGTCTTGCAGCTCCCGCATCATGCGGTCGAACTCCCTGTCGGGAATCTCCGGGTCGTTCAAAACATAATAACGGTAGTTGTGGCGGTGCAGTTCACTGCGGAGCCGCTCTATCTGTTCCTTTGCTTCCATTTGCGTCCAACGGTAAACCCTGACGGAGAAACGTCGCGGCAATGTCCCCGCGAACGGATTCCCCGTCATTCGCACAAGCAAAGGTAGTCAATTCGCCGAAAACGCCCAAGCGCGCAAAGGGAAAAAAGGAAGAAGCGCCCTCCTCTGGCACAATCCGCCCGCGCGCCAATCCCGCGCCTTCGGCATGGAACGGGGAACCCGCGCCGACCCGTCAGGCTTCCCCGCCCTTCCCCTTCCGCGGGAAGACCGGCCGCCGGAGCCGTCGGGCGCAATCCTGTCGCGACGAGCCCCGCCCGCGAGCGGGCGACGGACGCGGCACGGCCGAACGCCGGACTTGCGAAGCCGTGCCTGGCATCCCCTCCCCGGCATGCGCGACGCGAGGGACGCTCTCCCGCGACATCCCTGCCCCGTCCCCATCCGGAGCAGGCGCAAGGCACGCCCCGCAAGGCTTCCGACGGACTTGACGGCCTCGACGGACTGAACCGAACCCCGCCCGGAAAGGAAGAACCCGGCGCAATGCCGAACTTCTCCCTTTCAACGGACGGCGTTCGGCCCGCCGCCTCTCCGGGGCGTTTCAATACCTGTCCCGGCGTTTTCTTATTTCCCTTTTTTCAGCAAGTCCCTGATTTCCGTGAGCAGTTGGATGTCGGCCGGAGGAGCGGCCGGGGCTTCCGGCTCCTCTGCCTTCTTCTTGCTGAGGGCGTTCATGACCTTTACCAGGAGGAAGATGGCCAACGCGACGAGGATGAAGTCCAGCGTGGTCTGTATGAAATTACCGTAATTCAGCGTGACGGCCGGCGCCACCTCTGCCCCGCCCTCCACGACGGCTTCTTTCAACGTGATTTTCAGGTCTGAGAAGTTCACTCCGCCGATGAGAAAGCCGACGGGAGGCGTGATGATGTCCGCCACTACCGAAGATACGATTTTGCCGAAGGCTCCGCCGATGATGATACCTACCGCCATGTCCACCACGTTGCCGCGCATGGCAAATTGCTTGAATTCTTGCAAGATTTTTTTCATGGATTCCGTTCTTGTTTATGAATTACCGGGGGAAAGTTAATCAAAATTATTCCAACGGCCAAATTCCGGTTTCATTTTTTCCTCCCCTTTCCCCTCTTGACGTTTTTCCTTACAGCCATGGAATCGCGCCCTTTCAGTTCTTCCTTCGGAACCGTGGTTTTCCAAACGGCTGGATTACAGTCGCTTACGAAGTCTGAACCAATCAACTGAGAACGAAAAAGCAATCGGCTGAGAACGAAAAAGCAATCGGCTGAGAACGGTTTTCCGTTCTAAGGCAAACGATTCTTCATTCTCGGCAGATCGGGGCGACGCCCGGAAGAAGGCGCGCGGGAAGGCTCGCCGGGCATTCCGAAAAGATTACAGAAAGGACGGACGGCCAACGCCCGGACCGGGGAAGCATCCGCCTCCCTCGGTTCCCCTCCGCCTTATGCCCGAAACGGGAGCCGTAGCCAAGGGCGGAAGCCCTCACGGGCAGGAGGGGACTTCCCTCCCGCGTCCCGACCGCCGCGGCGTAGGCCGGCCCCGGCACGCGTGAGCGGCATGCGGCCGCGGCGGGCAGGGAGCGCGGCTCCGCCCCGGCGGAAGCCCGTCGCCACCCTGCCCGCCGTCCAGTCCGGGCCTCCGGCAACGGGACGCCCGGGGCACGGCTCCGGGGCAGGAGGATGCTTGAAACCTCGTGCGTCCCGTCCCAAGACGGTGCGGCGGGGGTCAATACTCGATAAGTTCCATCGCCGGCTTGCCGTCGTATCCCACGCAGATGTCGACCATGTAGCAACTGGCGCCGTCGGGGATACACACCGTGGCATCGAAATGGCATCCGCGCGGACCGGCTCCGGAAAACACCATGTTCGACAGGATAGCCTGGTCCAAAAAGCCGCCGGGCACGAGCCCGGTGAAACTTTTCCGGGTATAGTCCCGCGAGAACAGGCACTCCTTCCCTTTGTACACGCAAATGTGAATCACGTTGTCGTAGTACACGTTCTCCACGCCGATGCCCTCGTCGGTGTAGCTTGTCTTGTACACTTTCAACCGCGAGGGGTTGACGTAGACGTAACAGTGGTAACGCTCCCCGCCATGGAACACCACCGTGTCTTTCTTTACCACTTCGTTGTAGGTGAGCGTGGCGGCTTCCCGATGGATGAAATAGATGCTGTCGTCCGGGTCTTCCGACCGCACGAGCTTCACGACGTCGCCCGTGGCCGAATGGAAGCGGAAAAGGCGGTCTTCCCTCTTGTCTATGGGATAAGCGGCCGTGTCTCCCCCGCCCGCCAGGAACAAGGTGTCCTTGCGGATGAAGAAAAGTACCGGCACGTTGGCCGTATCGGGGTAATAGATGGTGTCCCCCTTGGCACGGAACGAAACGGTCTCGGTCTCCTGGTCGATCCAGATTCCCTGCAAAGCCTTTTTGGCTTCCCGGTCTTCCGGCCCGGGGCCGTCCCCGCCTGAACGGTCGTCCCCCGTGCCGCAACTCGTCCATGCCGTCACGGACGCCAGAAGGATGCCGCATGCGGTACGGCGTACCCGTCTCATCGCTTCCCGACGCAGATGTATTCAAATCCGGCTTCGCCGACCTCGCCCGCGTCGTACACGTTGCGCCCGTCGATGAGGAGCCGCCCCCTCATCGCGTCCTTCAGCACGCCCCAGGCGGGCAGGCGGAATTCCTTCCATTCGGTCACCAAGAGCAGCGCGTCGGCGTCCAGAGCCGCCTCGTACATGTCGCGGGCATAAACGACGGCGTCACCCAAACGGCGGCGGCATTCATCCATGGCTTTCGGGTCGTAGACACGGACGGCGCATCCGGCTTCCAGCAACTTCCGGATAAGGACGAGGGACGGTGCCTCGCGCATGTCGTCCGTCTCCGGCTTGAAAGCCAGCCCCCACAGGGCGACGGTCTTGCCGGCCAGCCCGTGCCGCCACGCCGCGTCCAGCTTGCGGAAGAGGATGGACTTCTGGCGTTCGTTCACGGCCTCCACGGCTTTCAGCACCGTCATTTCGTACCCGTTCTGTTCGGCCGTCCTGATGAGAGCCTTCACGTCCTTGGGGAAACAAGAGCCTCCGTACCCGCATCCGGCATACAGGAACTTGCGGCCGATACGGGCGTCGGCCCCGATGCCGTTGCGCACCATGTTGACATCCGCCCCCACGCGCTCGCACAGGTTGGCGATGTCGTTCATGAAGGAGATGCGTGTGGCCAACATGGAGTTGGCCGCGTATTTCGTCATCTCGGCGGAAGGGATGTCCATGAATATCACCCGGAAATTGTTGACAAGGAAAGGCTTGTAGAGCTTGGTCATCAGTTCCCTGGCCCTTTCGGACTCCACGCCCACCACCACGCGGTCCGGGCTCATGAAGTCGCTGATGGCGTTGCCCTCTTTCAGGAACTCCGGATTGGAGGCCACGTCGAAAGCGATGTCAAGCCCCCGTTTGTCCAATTCCTCCTGAATGGCGCGGCGCACCTTCCGCGCCGTGCCGACCGGGACGGTGCTCTTTGTGACGACCAATTTGTAACCCGTCATGAATCTGCCGATAGTCCGAGCGACCTGCAGTACATACTTCAAGTCTGCGCTCCCGTCCTCGTCGGGTGGAGTCCCCACGGCACTGAACACCACCTGCACCTTGTCGAGCACGCTTTCGAGCGAGGTGGTGAAGTCCAGCCTCCCTGCTTCCCGATTCTTCAGAATCAACTCTTTCAGGCCCGGTTCGTAGATAGGGATTTCACCTTGCCTGAGCCTTTCGATTTTGTCCCGGTCCACGTCCACGCAAGCGACATTGCCCCCTATCTCGGCAAAACATGCGCCCGTCACCAAGCCCACGTAGCCGCTGCCTACAACTGCTATGTCCATACTCCGTCGTTGTTAACTGCGGACAAAAGTAATGAAAAAAACAGTGCTTTCGACAACACAGGCTGAAATATTTGATAACTTTTCCCGCAAAAATTAGCGATGTCTGCGGGAAAACCGTAAATTTGTGGAGTGAAAGAGCTGGTAAGACACATCGAGATATTGTTGCTGGACCACGATTGTGTGGTAGTCCCGCAAATCGGGGGATTCGTGGCCCGCAACGCTCCGGCCAGGTACGTCGAAGAAGAAAATCTGTTCTTGCCCCCTATCCGCACGGTGGGTTTCAACGAACGCCTGAAAGCCGACGACAGGTTGCTGGCGCGTTCTTACGTGGAAGCATACGGCTGTTCCGACGCCGAAGCGAGAGCCATGGTGGGAGAACAAATCCGCGACCTCCAGCAGGAACTGTGGGAGACGGGGACTTACGACCTTGGAAGCATCGGGGTGCTGACGCTGGACGAGCGGAACAACGTGGAGTTCTCACCTTGCCAGGCCGGTACGGTCTGCCCGGCCTATTATGGCCTGGACGCGTTGCTGTTCGAGCCTCTGCGGGCGGGAAAGGCGGCCGAAGCCCCATTGGCCGTCGAGGTGTCGCGCGCGGCTCCCGAAAGGGAAGCCGGGGCGGCCGCGGGCGAAAGCGGGCCCGTGGCGCGCGGCGAAATCACCATCCGGCTGAAGACGGCGTGGCTGCAAAGCATCGCCGCCGTGGCCGCCATGGTGCTCCTGTCCCTCCTGATGTCTCCCGATGCCAAGAACACGGGCGTGGCTTCCGCAGGCCAAGCCGAATTCGCCCGCCTGATGTGGATGCCTGCGGCGCAGGGAGCCGCACCCGACGCATCCGGCAGGCCGGAAGGATTACAGGCCGAAGGTACGAGGACGGGCGCGGACGGCGCGGAATCGCCCGCCGCG
Organism: uncultured Paraprevotella sp.; assembly: GCA_964412085.1. Classification (GTDB taxonomy): domain Bacteria; phylum Bacteroidota; class Bacteroidia; order Bacteroidales; family Bacteroidaceae; genus Paraprevotella. Next base: position 13,607 of record CAYPMY010000014.1, read on the forward strand.
AGGCCGGAACCCGCTCAAAAGGCGGATGCCCCGGCAGATGCGGAGAGCGGCTACTGCGTCGTGGTGGCCAGCGCCATCTCGGAAAAGAACGCGGAGCGCTACGTCGAACGGCTTCATAAGGAAGGTTACGAAGAGGCGCAAGTATATAAGAAAAGGAACATGGTACGAGTGGTTTTCCCGGGATTCGCGTCCGAAGCGGAAGCACATGCCAAGAAGAAGGCCTTGAGCGGCCAGTCGGAAAGGTTTGCGTCCGCGTGGGTCTATCATGTCAAGTAAGGAACACGAGGGATGAAAAGAGTGCGCTGCCCTAAATGTGATTATTACATCACCTTTGACGAAACCCAGTACGGAAAAGGACAGTCGCTCGTCTTCGAATGTCCGGAATGCCGCAAGCAGTTCGGCATACGCGTCGGTGCGTCCAAGCTGCGGGCCACACGCAGGGAAGAGACGGTGGACGAAAACGAAAACGATGACGCATACGGCAGCATCGTGGTGGTGGAGAACGTATTCCACTATAAACAGGTGCTTCCGCTGAAGCCGGGCGACAACGTAATCGGGCGGTATGTGAAGGGGACTTCCATCTCCACACCCATCGAGACAGCAGACCCCAGCGTGGATACCAGGCACTGCATCATCAACGTGAAACGGGGCAAGGACGGCCGTATAGAGTACACCTTGCGCGACGCGCCGAGCAATACCGGCACTTTTTACAGGAACGACATATTGAGGGGCCATGACCGTGTGAGGCTGGAAGACGGCTGCGTAGTCACTATCGGAGCTACCACGTTGATACTGCGTGCGGCTCATGAGGGATGATTCCCATCTTATCTTCATGCGCCCGGAACCGAACAGGATGGTAGCCGCGCCCCTTTCCGTTGCCGAAAGGCAAGCGGCACGCGCCCCGGGTTCGTCGGAGGAAAGAGCCGTCGCCCCCTTTGCCGGCCGTCACCGTAAAGGGATGGCCGGGAGGCGGGATGAAGCACGACCCGGAGAAACCCGAAGAGCGCATGACAAGCCGGCCGGGACGGGCAGACGGGAGGAAACCATACCGGCTTCCGCCAAGGCGCAAGACAGGCCGGCCGAAAGACCGGGACGGGAAGTCGAGGCTGGCCGGGACACCGCGGAATCGGGACACATCCGTTTGCCTTACGAACCAAGATGTCATACGCGTGCCGAGACAGCCCGGCAGAAAGAGCCGAACCCCTTGGCCGCGGTTAACGCCATGCGGCGAGAGGTGCGCCTGCTCGAAGCGGCGGGACATCATGTGGACGGGCAGGCAAAAGATGCGGGCGAGGCGTTGCCCGGGGCTTCGGACATCCCTGCCGGACGGTTCAACGGGAACGGACGTTGCCGTGATGCCGTGCGCCGACAGCCCCGCCGCGGAGCCGTAATCGGTTTCTCGGCGGTGAAAGGCAAGGGAGGGGAACGGACAAAATGCCGTGATTGTTTCGGTTTCAGCGAACAGTCGAAAGGATGCGCGGTTCATCGTTCGTCGGCCTTGCGGCGCGGGAAGACGGAAGGTGTCCTGAAAGCGGGCTTTTCATCGGACGACGGGGCTTGCATGGAAGGCTTAAACCGTTCATACGTCAAAAGGGACGGCGAATGCGATAAACTTGTAGTTTTCGAATTGACAGATAGTTATAAGCATTTGATTGAACCTTTCCTCGAAACGGAATCCGTAGCCGTTCCCGGACAGGAGGCCGACGATGAAACCATCAGGGCATCCGCGCGGAATCCTCGTCGACAGCTTCCGTCCCCGCCTTCGGGGCAGGAACGCGTGTCGGGCTTAGGCTCCGGATTCCGCACGGGACGCAAGGCGGCATGCCCGGAAGCACAAGGGGGTCTGCTACATGATAACGAGGCGATATATCCCCGCATCCCGCGCAATGGACATGCACCGGCGCAACGGAAGCTGCAGGAATTGGCGGGACAGCATGGCATACAGGCCATCGGCGGCGGGGCACGCGAGAAAGGCCCGGTGCATGTTTCACGGCCGGCCCATCACTTCGTGAGCTCCCCGGACAAAGCAGTTCCGCCCCACCGACGGGCGCGCGTTGCAAGCGGACGAGTAACGCAAACGGATTGCATTTCATCGAAAATCTGAGAATTTATGAAATACAAGGTTTTGGCCCTGGATTTGGACGGGACTTTGACGAACGGGAAAAAAGAAATCACGGCGCATACGAGGAAAACCCTCGCCCGGGTACAGGAGGCGGGCGTGAAAATCGTGCTGGCTTCCGGGCGGCCTGTCCACGGTATCGTCCCATTGGCCGAAGAACTGCGCCTTGGGGACTTCGAAAGTTATGTCCTGTCCTACAACGGAGGGCAAATCATAGATTGGAGGACCAAGAGGACGATGTACGAGAATGAACTTGACCCGAAAGAATACCCCTATTTATACGAATGCGCGAAAAAGAACAGTTTCGTGATATTGAGCTACAGGGGCGAATACATCATATCCGAGGACGCCGGGAATCCGTACGTGCGACATGAGGCTTTTCTGAACAGGATGCCCAGCATCACCGTACCGGATTTTCTGGAAGTGATGGATTTCCCTGTCCCGAAATGCCTGATCGTGGGCGACCCTGAACCGTTGGCCGCGCTGGAGCAGAAGATGAGGCAGGAACTGGCGGGACGGATGAACGTGTTCCGTTCCGAACCGTTTTTCTTGGAATTGATGCCCAACGGCATTGACAAGGCACGAAGCCTCGCCGTCTTATTGGACGAGCTGGGCATGAGACCGGAGGAGACGGTGGCTGTGGGCGATGGATTCAACGACCTGTCCATGATTCAGTTTGCGGGCCTCGGGGTGGCCATGGCTAATGCACAGGATGTCGTAAAGGAAGCGGCAGACTATGTTACCCTCTCGAATGAAGAGGACGGCGTGGCCGTAGCGGTGGAGAAGTTCTTTCTTGCCATGCCGTAGGAATAGTCGGCCATGCGGCTTTTACCGGCTCGTGCCCGACATAAGCGAAGGGATATCCTTCGGGATTCAGGGAAACAGCGACAAAAGCATCGAATCCATAATGTGCGGTCATGACATTTGAACGATTGCCGCCATGTTTCCGCCGGGAATTTGCACTGCGGCAGGAAAACACGTGTTCGGGGGCAAAGGACGCGGGCATCGGGACAAGCCCGACCGCATGGACGGCGCGGGAATGACAGTATTCCTCATCCTGCTCCACCCCGGCGGTTCCCGTCGCCCAGGCATTCTTGCAAGGGACACGTCCGCAGGCATCCGGCGCGCCCGTTTCCCCGGCGCGCTCCCCACGGCCGTCCTGCGAAGCCGGGAGAGGAGGCGTCGCTTCCCTTTGCCGTTTTCATCGGACAAGTCCTGCCGGAAGCCCTCCGCCAGTCCTTGCCCGGGAAAGAGGACGGTGATGGAGACTATCGACGACGAGCCGGGAAATGTCGCGCAGATTGAACGTTCCGCGCCCCGTCCAATAACTTCATCGCGGACTCACCGCCGCCTATCGTTTTCTTGACAAGAAACCCGCCATCGATGCCGAATCTATCGATGACGGGCGTATCGGCAAGTCCTGATTCATACCGGACTCGCGTCATGTCAAGTTTGTGGCGCCACCTTTCGCGGCGGTCTCGCCGTCAGGGGCCGTAAAAGTTTCCGTTCATATCCACGTCCTGATGCGTCGCATGGCTTCGATACAATCTTCACGCCCGCCGAAAGCCGTAAGACGGAGGTAGCCTTCGCCGCTGGGGCCGAAACCTATGCCCGGCGTGCCTACGATGTTTGCCTCGTACAGCAGTCGTTCGAAAAAGTGCCAGGATTCCGTGTCGTCGGGAGTCTTCAGCCAAATGTAGGGCGCGTTGACACCGCCATAGACCTTGAACCCGGCAGATTGCAGGCTCTCGCGCATAATGCGTGCGTTTTCCATGTAATAGTCGATAGTGGCTTTCACTTGGGCTTTACCTTCCGCCGTATAAATGGCTTCCGCCCCACGCTGGGTGATGTAACTCGTGCCGTTGAACTTGGTACACTGGTGGCGGTTCCATAGCTTGTTGACGGAGACGCGCTCGCCCTCCAAAGTGGCGGCCGTCAGTTCTTTGGGCACTACCGTATAACCGCAACGCACGCCCGTGAACCCTGCCGTTTTGGAAAAACTGCGGAACTCGATGGCACAACGTTTCGCACCTTTGATTTCGTAAATGGAATGGGGAATGTCGTCTTCACGGATATAGGCTTCGTATGCGGCATCGAAGAAAATCAAGGTGTCGTTGGCCAAAGCGTAATCCACCCATTTCTTCAGTTCCGCCTTGTTCAAGGTGGTGCCGGTCGGGTTGTTGGGATAGCATAAGTAGACGAGGTCTATGCGTCGGTCGGGTATTCGCGGGATGAAATGGTTGTCGGCCGTGCAAGGCATGTAGGTGACATTGCTCCATTTCCCGTGTTCTCCCAGTTCGCCAGAGCGTCCGCACATGACGTTGCTGTCTATGTAGACCGGATAGATGGGGTCTGTCACTCCCATGCTGTTGTCCCAGCGCAAGACTTCACCTATGTTGCCGGTGTCGCTTTTGGCACCGTCGTTGATGAAGATTTCCGTGGGGCTCAGGCTGACGCCACGAGGGGCGAAGTCATTTTTGAGGATGGCCTCAATCAGGAAGTCATAGCCTTGTTCTGGCCCGTATCCATGGAACGTTTCGGCCTTGGCCATTTCGTCCACGGCCTTATGCATGGCCGTGATGCATGCGGGGGGCAGGGGGCGTGTCACGTCGCCTATGCCCAGATGGATGAGCCTCTTGTCCGGATGGATTACTTTGAAAGTGTTTATTTTCTTGGCTATGTCGGAGAACAAGTAGTTTCCCGTCAGTTTGAGATAATGTTCGTTTACTAATGCCATAATGCCATGTTGTTTTTTATATTTCCATGTCTATTGTTCCGTCGAATACCTTTGTGGCAGGGCCGGTCATCAGTACCCGTCTGCTATGCGGATGCCATTCGACGGTGAGCGTGCCCCCATCCATGATGATGTCGGCCTTGTTCTTGCCGCGCCCGGTAAAGACCGCGGCCACGACCGTGGCGCATGCTCCTGTCCCGCAGGCCTGTGTAATAGCGGAGCCGCGTTCCCACACGCGCATCCGGATATTCCCGTCGGACAAAATCTGGGCGAACTCTACGTTGACGCGGTTCGGGAACAGCGGGTGGCGTTCCATGGCCGGGCCTTCGGAAAGCAAGTCGATGGCAGAAACGTCGCGGGTGAAAACCACCAGATGCGGGTTTCCCATGTTTACGGCTGTCCCCTCGCGGAAGAGGTAGCCGTTCCCCAAGTCCACGGTACGGATGTCGTGCGGGACTCCCATGTCTACGGTTACCGATTCCACTTTCCCACCTTGTAAGTGCAAACATAAGGTTCTTGTCCCGGAAAGGGTTTCCAAGGCAATTTCCCTTTTATCGGTAAGCCCGTATTCATAAAGGTACTTGCCAATGCAGCGGCAGGCATTGCCACACATCATGGCTTCCGAACCATCGGCGTTGAAGATGCGCATGCTGAAGTCCCCCTTTTCTGAGGAACCTATCAGGACAAGCCCATCGCTACCGATGCCAGTATGCGGTCTGCTCCATGCTTTTGCGAATGCTTCGGGATGCGCGAGGGGATATTTGAGGGTATTGACATAGATGTAGTCGTTGCCTGCCCCTTGCATTTTGGTGAATTCTATCTTCATGTCTCTGTTTCCGGGTAGGCATCTTCATGTATTCCGCTTACGGCTCGTCCGCTCGGCTCGTTTTGTCCTTTGAACGAGGTGTCCCAGGCCAAGGCTTCGGCCGTAGAACAGGCTACGCTCGGTACGCTCGGCACGCTTCGGGCCGCGCTGTCGCTCGGGAAATATTCTTCGAAGATGTTGCGGTAATAGTATTCTTCCTTGTTCATGGGCGTATGGATGGGAAACCTTTCGGCGGCATGTGCCATCTGTTCGTCGCTGACAGCCTGAGATGTGATTTCTTTCAACTTGTCAATCCAACCGTATCCCACGCCGTCGCTGAACTGCTCTTTCTGCCGCCAAGCCACGCTCCCGGGTAGAAAAGCAGCGAAAGCATCGCGTACGATTTTCTTTTCGATGGTCTTGCCCGGGCACATTTTGACGGCTGGGTTGAGTCGCATGGCCACGTCGAGGAATTCCTTGTCCAAGAAAGGCACACGCCCTTCCACGCCCCATGCCGAGAGGGACTTGTTGGCCCGCAGACAGTCGTAAAGGTGAAGTTTGGAGAGTTTGCGCACGGTTTCTTCGTGGAAAGCCTGCACGTTTGGCGCCTTGTGGAAATAAAGGTAACCGCCAAACACCTCATCTGCGCCTTCACCGCTCAATACCATTTTGATGCCCATGCTCTTGATAACGCGGGCAAGCAGATACATCGGAGTGGAGGCACGCACGGTGGTCACGTCATAGGTCTCGATGTAGTAGATGACATCACGCACGGCATCCAAGCCCTCTTGGATGGTATAGTTGATTTCATGGTGTACGGTACCGATGTGGTCGGCTACCTCCTTGGCCTTGGCCAAGTCCGGTGCGCCTTTCAAGCCCACGGCAAAACTGTGGAGTTGCGGCCACCATGCCGTGGCCTGCCCGTCGGTCTCGATGCGGCGTGCCGCAAACTTCCGGGCCAAGGCCGAAATGACGGAACTGTCCAGTCCACCGGAAAGCAGCACTCCGTAAGGAACATCGCTCATCAGCTGGCGGCGTACGGCGGATTCCAAGGCATCGCGTATGGCTTCTACCTGTACGGAATAGCTGTTTTTGAGGTTCGTGACTTTAGTAGGGTTACAGACATCAGGGGTATAATTGTCTTTCACGTTCGCATAGTCCATCCAGTCGCGGGCATACCAGCGCGTTATCTTCCTTTCCTTGTCCCAGTAGTAATGTCCGGGCGGGAACGGTTCGTATTCATCGCAGAACCCTTCAAGAGCTTTAAGTTCGCTGGCGCAATACAAGATACCGTTCCGGTCGTGCCCAATATATAAAGGTATGACCCCGATGGGGTCACGGGCTATCAGGAAGCCATCTTGTTCTTCGTCATAAAGGGCGAAAGCGAAGATGCCGTTCAGGTCTTCTAAGAAACGGATGCCCTTGTCGCGGTAGAGTGCAAGGATGACCTCGCAGTCACTGCCCGTTTGGAAGTCGTACCGTCCGGCATACCGTTCACGGATTTGACGGTGGTTGTAAATCTCCCCGTTGACGGCCAGTATCTGTTTGCGGTCGGGCGAGAAAAGCGGTTGCCCGCCGCTTTGCGGATCTACAATGGAAAGGCGTTCGTGGCACAAGATGGCTGTCTTTCCACAATAAATGCCGCTCCAGTCCGGACCCCGGTGGCGGATTTTCTTCGACATGGACAAAGCTTTCTTCCGTAGTTCGGGCGTTTGTCGTCTGAGGTTGAAAAGAGCCGTTATTCCACACATGGTGTCAAGGTTTTAGTTAAGTAAGCATCGATGTCTTGGGCGGCTTTGCGTCCTCCTGCTATGCAACGGACTACGAGGCTGGCACCAGTGGCCGCGTCTCCGGCCACGAGAACATTGCTTGCGAACGCCGGTTGCCGGGGCTTGAGGAATCCCATGGCCAACAGCACGAGGTCGGCCTTGAGGGTCTCCTTTTTCCCGGTGGGTCGCATGGAGGGACGGTTCCCGTCCGGACTGGGAATCCATTCCACTTCTTCTACTTCCACGCCGCATACCCAGCCGTCTTTCGTGCCGATGAAACGGTTGGAAGCCAGACACCATCGGCGTGTGCAACCTTCTTCGTGGCTGGAACTGGTCTTCAGCACGGCAGGCCATGCAGGCCAGGGGGTAGCAGGATTGTGTCCTACCGGAGGCTTCGGCATTATTTCGATTTGTGTGACGCTGGCCGCGCCATGGCGGTTGCTCGTGCCGATGCAGTCGCTTCCTGTGTCGCCTCCACCGATGACCAGCACGTGTTTGCCTTTGGCGTTTATGCGTTCTTCTTTGCTGAATGCCTGTCCGGCCAGAATGCGGTTCTGCTGAGCCAGCATTTCCAGAGCGAAGTATATGCCTTTGAGGTTGCGCCCCGGTATGTCGAGGTCACGTGCCTGTGGGGTTCCCGTGCAGATGCAGTATGCATCGAAACCTTCAGGTAGGTGTTCTACGTCTATGGGCGAGTTTGTCTTGAACGTAATGCCTTCAGCTGCCATGACTTTTATCCTTCGGTCGATGATGGCCTTGTTGAGCTTGAAATTCGGGATGCCGAAACGCAGTAACCCACCCACGTATTCATCCTTTTCAAACACCGTCACTTCGTACCCCTTGCGGTTCAGTTGGTTGGCGGTAGCCAAGCCTGCTGGCCCCGAACCTACGATGGCCACTTTCTTTCCGTTTCGCGGGCAGGTTTCAGGCTTGACGTAGCCTTCCCGAAAAGCCGCCTCAATGATGGCCGCCTCATCCTCGCGGATGGTAACCGGGGCATCAATGGCCAGTTTCAGTACACAACTTTTCTCGCAGAGTGCAGGACAGATGCGTCCGGTAAATTCCGGGAAGTCATTGGTTTGGGACAGGATTTCGTATGCTTCTTTCCATTTGCTCTTGTAAAGCGCGTCTTGGAATTCCGGAGGCCGGTTGCCCAAAGGACACGCCCAATGGCAAAACGGCACGCCGCAGTCCATGCAACGTGAGGCTTGTTGCTTGCGTTCGCTGGCGTTCAGGGTCTGTTCCACTTCCCCGAAGTCGTTGATGCGGTCATGTATCGGACGGTAGCCGGCTTCCTGCCGCGGTATGGTGAGGAATGCTTTAGGGTTTCCCATTTTTTTCTTTATTTTATCGTTTGTCGAATCTGTTAGTAATCCCGTTGTACATCGGCTATCTTTTGCTGCAACTTGCGCATTTGTTCTTCCGCAAGGACACGCTTGTACTCAATGGGGGTGATTTGGATGAACTCGTCTACGTAGTGGTTCCAGTCATCCAGCATGGTGCGGGCCAGACTCGAACCAGTGTAGAGGTAATGTTGACGGATAAGTTCATGCAGTTCCTTGCGTGAAGTGGAGTTCTCCAGAAGCGAAAGTTCCACCATTTCCATGTTGCAGGAGTAGTCGAACGTATGGTCTTTGTCCCAAACGTATGCCACGCCCCCGCTCATGCCAGCGGCGAAGTTGCGTCCGGTTTCGCCCAGCACGACCACGCGTCCGCCCGTCATGTATTCGCAACAGTGGTTTCCCACGCCTTCCACAACGGTGATGGCTCCAGAGTTGCGTACGGCAAAGCGCTCGCCGGCCCGGCCATTGATGTAGACTTCGCCGCTCGTGGCACCGTATAGCAGGGTATTGCCGGCAATCGTGTTCTTTTCCGCATCGAAGTTGGAACGTACGGGAGGGCGGACAGAAATCAGTCCGCCGCTTAGTCCTTTGCCTAAGTAATCGTTTGCTTCGCCCTCCAGTCTGAAGCAGATTCCGTGAGCCAGGAACGCCCCGAAGCTTTGTCCCGCCGAACCTTTGAATTTCACGTTGATGGTTTGTTCGGGAAGTCCTTCGTTACCATATCTTGCGGCTACGAGACCCGACAACATGGCTCCTACGGAGCGGTCGGTATTGGCGATGGCGTATTCCAAGGACACTTTTTTGCCATGTTCGATGGCTTCTGTGGCAGAGGCGATGATAGCCACGTCCTTCACGTGGCTGATTTCGTGTTTCTGTCCGCACACATGATGGATGGCCGCGTTATTTTCCGTCTTGTGCAGTAGGCGGCTGAAGTCCAACAGCCCGACTTTCGTATCTTTCCCCGTCGGTTTCAGTTCGATGAGGTCAGTGCGCCCCACGATGTCTTCCAGCCGCGTAAATCCCATTTCCGCCAAATATTCGCGAACTTCCTCGGCCAGGAAGCGGAAATAATTCACCACATATTTATAATGTCCGCGGAAATGACTGCGCAATATCGGGTCTTGGGTGGCCACTCCGACAGGACAAGCATTGGTGTGGCACTTGCGCATCATGACGCAACCCAGTACGATAAGGACAACCGTGCCGAACCCGAATTCTTCTGCTCCGAGGAGAGCCATGGAGATGACATCCCGTCCTGTCTTGAGCTGGCCGTCGGTCTGTAAGCGCACTTGTCCGCGCAACCCGTTAAGTACCAAAGTCTGCTGTATTTCGCTCAATCCTATTTCGGGCGAAATGCCAGCATAGCGCATCGAGGAGGCCGGGGAAGCACCCGTTCCACCTTCCGCACCGGAGATGACAATCAGGTCAGCCTTGGCCTTGGCCACCCCGGCGGCTATCGTACCGACTCCGCTTTCGGCTACCAGTTTCACGCTGATTTGGGCTTTCGGGTTGACATTCTTCAAGTCGAAAATCAATTGGGCCAAATCCTCGATGGAGTAGATGTCGTGGTGTGGCGGGGGAGAAATCAGGGATATGCCGGGAATGGAGTGGCGCGTCTTGGCAATCACCTCATCCACTTTGTAACCGGGAAGTTGTCCACCCTCCCCCGGCTTAGCACCTTGGGCAATTTTGATTTGTATCTCTTCGGCATAGACTAAATATTCCGTCGTGACACCGAAACGTCCAGAAGCCACCTGTTTGGTCTTGCTGCAAAGTGGGATGTCTTCGTATGTTTCATGGAAACGGTTGCTGTCTTCCCCACCTTCTCCCGTATTGCTTCGGGTGCCGAGTTCGTTCATGGCCAATGCCAAAGCTTCGTGAGCCTCCTTGCTAATGGCACCAAACGACATAGCTCCGGTGACGAAATGCTTGACGATGTCCTCCACGGATTCCACCTTGTTGATGTCGATAGGGTTACGCTTGAACCCGAAGAAATCGCGCAGGAATATCGGGCGGCTTTTCCCGTCCGCCATCCTTGTGAATTCCTTGAATTTCTCGTAGCTGCCAAGGCGTGTGGATATTTGGAGGGTGGATATGGTTTCGGGATTCCAGGCATGCTGTTCGCCGTCTTTGCGGAAAGAGAACAATCCGATATGGGGCAAGAGGTGTCCCGGCTCTGGGAGCCGGAACCCGGCATCGTGGAAAATGGTGTAGTCTTTTGCGATTTCCTCCAATCGTATGCCACCGATGGTAGAGACTGGAGTGCCGAAATAGGTTTCCAGAACTTCCTCGCTAAGTCCCACGGCTTCGAATATCTTGGCACCGCGGTAAGAACGTATCGTGCTGATGCCCATCTTGCTCATTACCTTGTACAAGCCTTTGCAGATGGCCTTAATGTAGTTCTTCTCCGCTGTTTCGTAGTTCATCTGTATCTCGTTCCGCTTGACCAAGTCATCCAATACGGCAAAGGCCATATAGGGGTTGATCGCACTTGCTCCGTAGCCCAACAGTAGTGCGGCATGCATGACTTCACGGATTTCACCGCTTTCGATAATCAATGCAGTCTGTACACGCTTCTGTACGGAAATCAGATGGTGGTGTACAGAACTTACGGCCAGCAGGGAAGGGATGGCTGCATGCGTAGCATCCACTCTGCGGTCGGACAGAATGATGTAGTTCACGCCCTCGTCGACGGACTCTTCTGCCTGCTTGCACAAGGTGGACAAGGCTTCCTGCAAGCCTGTTTTTCCCCGACGCACTTCAAATAGGATGGGAAGTTTCACGGTGTGGAAGCCCTTGTACCGTATGTTGCACAAGATGTCCAACTGGGTGTTGGTCAACACGGGATGCGGAAGTCGCACCATTTTGCAGTGCGTCTCGCTCGGCAATAGGATGTTCATGCCCACGGCACCGATGTATTCGCTCAGCGACATGACCAGTTCCTCGCGGATAGGGTCAATGGGAGGATTGGTCACTTGGGCAAATTGCTGGCGGAAATAGTTGAACAACAGTTGGGGCTTGTCAGACAATACGGCCAACGGGGTGTCGTTCCCCATGGAAATGGTTGGTTCCACACCGTTGGTCGCCATCGGGATGAGCGTACGTTCGATGTCTTCGCGCGTATAGCCGAAAGTGCACAGTTTACGGTCGTAATCCTCCACTTGGTTTTCCACCCTCCGACCGCTCCGCAGGGTATCCAGTTCGATACGGTTCGTGGAGAGCCACTGTCGGTAGGGTTTTGCGGCGGCCAGTTGGTCTTTCAGTTCTCCGTCATAATAAATTTTCCCTTCTTGGGTGTCCACCAACAGTATTTTGCCTGGTTGCAACCGTCCCTTTTCCTTGATGTCTTCCGGTTCGAAATGGATGGTACCCGCTTCGCTGGCCACGACCATCATGTCGTTCCGGGTAATCAGGTAGCGGGCCGGGCGCAGTCCGTTGCGGTCGAGCATGCCTCCCGCATAGCGTCCATCGCTGAAAAGCAGGGCGGCCGGGCCGTCCCACGGCTCCATCAGAATGGAATGGTATTCATAGAAAGCTTTCAGGTCTTCGCTGATAGGGTTCTTGTCGTTGAAGGACTCCGGCACCAGCATGGCCATGGCATGAGGCAGGCTCAGTCCGGACATGACGAAAAATTCCAGCACGTTGTCGAGCGAGGCACTGTCGCTCATGTCGGGTTGGATGATAGGCCTGATTTGCTTCACGTTGCCGAGCGTGGGCGTGGAAAGCACACTTTCCCGTGCCTCCATCCAGGCGCGGTTGCCCCGTATGGTGTTGATTTCACCGTTGTGTGCCAGCAAGCGGAAAGGCTGTGCCAGACTCCATGTCGGGAAAGTGTTGGTACTGAAACGGGAATGCACGACAGCCAGACCGCTGGTAAAATAGGGCTGGGTCAAGTCGGGAAAGTATTCCCTGACTTGCACGGACGACAGCATCCCTTTGTATACGATATTCTTGCTCGACAGGGATACGATGTAGAAATCTTTGTGAGGTATGCGGTTTTCAATCCTTTTCCTTATTATATATAAGGTGCGTTCCAAGTTTTTCGCATTGGTGGAACCAGTTATGAATATCTGCTTGATACTCGGTTCCGTGGCCAATGCGTCCTTCCCAAGGATAGACGAATTGACGGGAACACTACGCAAGTGCATCAGGTTCAATCCTTCCCGTTCTATCTCCTCAATCATGACGCTTAGCATGTGCGATTGCTCCTGCTCTTCTTTGGGAAGGAACACAAGCCCTGTGCCGTATTTCCCTTTCTCCGGGACGGGGATGCCCTGCAGGAGAATGAACTCATGGGGAATCTGGAGCATGATGCCTGCCCCGTCGCCCGTCTTATTGTCGGCACCTTCCGCCCCCCGGTGTTTCATGTTTTCCAAAACCTTAAGGGCTGCGTCTACCAGTTCGTGGGATTTATTGCCGTGGATGTTCACAATCATACCCACTCCGCAAGCGTCGTGTTCGTTCGAGGTATCGTATAATCCGCTTGTCTCATGGATATGTGACTTTGTATCTTTAATATCGTTATATCTAATAAAAAGGTTCTGTTTTTCTTGTTTCATAATCTATATGAGATGTTATTTTATTCTATTGCATCATTTTGTTTTGCAAAAATAGTTATTGTATGCCAAAAAGCAATGGAATATGCTCCAGTTTTTCCTGAGAAAAAAAATGAAGAGACACTTTCCAAGACTAACGATTTGGATGAAAAACATATAAAAGGATAACGGAAAAGGAATGCATATTACTATTCAATCTTTAGATTATAATAGGTTCAAGACGACTTTAAAGGGTAATCTCTAAGATTCCTGAGCAAAGTTAAGTATAAATTCATATTCCTGCAATTGCACCTGAACTCGCACTCCTTGGTGTGCAGGACGAATGTA
>CAYPMY010000015.1:0-25489 GCA_964412085.1 uncultured Paraprevotella sp.
GCCCTCATCCGTGGTGTTTGAAAACGGCTTGTTCATGGGCGCGTTCGAGGGCTCAGGGGATTTTGAAATGATGGATGCGGTCTATCCTTTCGAAGAAGCTCCTTACCTGTACGTGGAAGAGGGGCAGTTGGTGACTCCTTGCAGTTTCTTCGTGTACGGCGAGTTCGACCCGGAGTATTACACGCATAAGCAGTTCTCCTTCCAGGGAGGAACAGCCGTGAAGGAGAGCAGCGGCGTGAGCGCCCATGGCATGGAGAAGGCCGAAATCCTTGGCGCGGACGGCTCGATCCGCGTGGTGGGGACGGAAGCCGCCGACATCCGCGTGTTCGACGCGCAGGGAATGTCTGTGGCGTCCGCGCACGGAGCCACGGCGACGTTCAACGGCCTGAGACCCGGCCTGTATATGGTGAAGGCGGGCGGACGGACGGCGAAAGTCGTGGTGAAATAACCTGAAGACCATTATGTGAGGCGAAAGGGACTAAGTCTTGCGGGCTTCTTTCCCTTTCGCCTCTTGTTTTTCCCTTTTTCCGGAGCGCGGGAGAAAAAGGAAACACAAGACGGCCGGCAGGAGCGACGATGTCCCGTTTGTCATATAATAAAGAAAGAAACAAGGAAATGGACTTTACAATCGTATTTCCCCGTTTGAAGGCTTGCGGCGCAGGGCTTGCCCTTTTCGCCCTTGTGACGGCACTCCCGCCGGCATCCGCGCTTTATGCACGGGACGGTACGGGCGGCGGAGGAATCCGTGCCGGGACAGCCGGAAGCCCGGAGAGCATGATGGTAAAAGGCGTCGTGGTGGACGAGGAGACCGGGGAGCCCATGGTCGGGGTTTCCATCCGCGTGCCGGGCACGGACGTGGCGACGGTGACGGACATGGACGGCGCTTATACGTTGACTTTGCCCGAGGGGAGTTACAAGGTGGTCTTCACTTATATCGGGTACGAGAAGTCGGAGCGGGAATTGGACGCGGCGCGTGCGGAAAGTTTCAGGAAGATAGTGATGGCCCCGGCGTCGAAAGCCATGGACGAAGTGGTGGTGACGGGAATATACCAGCGCAGGAAAGAAAGCTTCACGGGGTCGGCCGCGACTTTCGAGGGACGGGAATTGAAGGGAATCGGGGTGCAGAATGTGTTGCAGAGCCTGAAGACCCTTGACCCTTCTTTCAAAATCGCGGATGACGTCCGGTTCGGGTCTGACCCCAACCGCATGCCGGACATCGAAATCCGCGGCAAGAGCAGTATCATGGGGTTGAAAGAGGAGTACGGTACAGACCCGAACCAGCCCTTGTTCATACTGGACGGGTTCGAGACCGACTTGCAGACGGTCTCGGATTTGAACATGAACCGCGTGGCTTCCGTCACGATATTGAAGGACGCGGCCTCCACGGCCATTTACGGCTCGAAGGCGGCCAACGGCGTCGTGGTCATCGAGACGGTGAAGCCGGAGCGGGGGCGGTTGCGTCTGAGCTATAAGGGCGACTTTTCCCTGACGATGGCCGACTTGACGGACTATAACCTGATGGATGCCGCCGAAAAGATAAGGTTTGAGGAACTGGCCGGGCTTTATACTGACTTGACGAACGACCCGTTGAACCAGCTGAGGCTGGACAACCTCAGGAACGAGCGCCTGAAGGAAGTGGCACGCGGGGTGGATACTTATTGGCTGAGCGAGCCGTTGCGCACCGGCTTCGTGCAGAAGCACAACGTCTATGCCGAGGGCGGGGAAGAGAGAATCAGGTATGGGCTGGGGCTGACTTACGGGAATACGGAAGGCGTGATGAAGGAGTCGAGCCGGCAGACCTTGTCTGGCAACCTGGATTTGATTTACCGTACCGGGAAGTTCCAGTTCAGCAACAAGCTGACGATCGATTACCTGGAAACATCCGACCCCGTAGTCCCGTTCTCCGAATATGCCTTGGCCAATCCCTATTACCGCAAGTACAATGCCGACGGCGGGGTGGACAAGTACTTGTATGCCCCGGAGGACGACGACGAGTCTCCCGTCCCGAACCCGCTCTGGAATGCCAGCCTGAACAATTACGACCGCGGGGACGAATTCGGCTTCACGAACAACTTCATCGCGGAATGGTTCGCCACGGCGGACTTGCGCGCCCGTGCCAAGTTCGGGGTGACGAAGGCCACGGCCACGGCCGAAACGCGTTTGTCCCCGTTGCATACGGATTTCGACAGCATGGGCGACACGGAGAAAGGATCGTACGGACATTCCACCACCGCCGTCACGAAATACGAGGGGGACTTGTCCGTGACTTACGGCAGGCTGTTCGGGGAAGTCCACATGCTCAACCTCGTCGGCGGGTTCAACTTCTCCGATGCGGAGTCCACCCGTAACGGTTACGAAGCGACGGGCTTCACCGAAGACCAGTTCGGCGCGCCTTCTTTTGCCAACGGCTATCCGGATGGCGGCAAGCCGTCGTATTCCGAAAGCACCACGCGCGCGGCGAGTTTCTACCTGAACGGCGGGTACGCGTACGACAACCGTTATCTGCTCGACGTGAACTACCGGCGCGACGGGGCTTCCATGTTCGGGTCGAGCCACCGTTTCCGCGACACGTGGTCGGTGGGCATAGGTTGGAACATCCACAAGGAAAGGTTCATGGGCGGCACGGACTTGTTCCAGCTGCTCAAGTTGCGCGCGTCCGTCGGGAATCCCGGCAACCAGAACTTTTCCGCTTACCAGGCCTTCACGACCTACCAGTTCAACGGATGGATGACCAACGTGTTC
Organism: uncultured Paraprevotella sp.; assembly: GCA_964412085.1. Lineage (GTDB taxonomy): Bacteria > Bacteroidota > Bacteroidia > Bacteroidales > Bacteroidaceae > Paraprevotella. The sequence continues at coordinate 2,743 of CAYPMY010000015.1, forward strand.
GGCGCGGGCGTCTTGATATCGGCTTTGGGGAATCCCGACCTTCAGTGGCAGAACACCTTGAATTATACGGTGGGGACGGATGTGGCCATGTTCGGCAATCGCTTGAATGTGACGGTGGACGTCTTCCGCAAAGTCACGAATCCGCTGTTGGCCGTCATCACGATGCCGGGATCGGCGGGCGTGAAGAGCGTGGCGATGAATGCCGGCCGGCAGAACACGAACGGGCTGGAGGCTACGTTGCGCGTGTCTCCCATTCACGATTCGGGGAGGGGCGTGCAATGGACCATCAGCCTGAATGCGCGGACGTATAAGTCGAAGTACGCTCGCATCGGCAATTCCCTGAGCGCCTTGAACAAAGCCGGGCAGGCCTCGGTGACGGGGACGACGCGTTATTACGACGGAGGAAGCCCGACGGCCATCTGGGCTGTCCGTTCGGCGGGCATCGACCCGGCTACGGGCAAGGAGCTTTTTATAAAGAGGGACGGCAGCTATTCGTTCGATTACGACGTGAATGACGAGGTGGTCGTGGGCGACACCCAGCCCAAGTTGGAAGGGGTGTTGGGGACGACCTTTTATTGCAAGGGCTTTTCGTTCGGGGCTTATTTCCGTTACCGGCTCGGGGGACAGATATTCAATACGGACTTATATAATAAGGTGGAGAATATCGGCTTGAGCGACATAAACTACAATCAGGACAGGCGCGCGTTGTATGACCGTTGGTCCGTACCCGGTCAGGAAGCGCAATTCAAGGGCATCTCCTTGGTTCAGAAAACGGATAAGTCTTCCCGCTTCGTGATGGATGAGAACACGTTTGCCGGAGAGTCCTTTAATGTGGGATATGAATTCACGCAGCCTTTCATTAAAAAGGTAGGTTTGTCGTCGTTGACCTTCCAGGCCAACATGAACGACATCTTCCGGGTGTCCACCGTGAAGGCGGAACGGGGCATCGATTATCCTTTCGCGCGTACCGTGTCATTCTCTGTTTCGGCCGTGTTTTAAAGATATGTGAACCATGAAAATCTTAAGATATATCATACTGTCTTTTCCCGGCCTGTTCTTCACGGTCGGATGCAGTGACTGGCTTGAGGTGAAGCCCTACGACACCATGGGGCAGGACGATTTGCTGAGCAGCGAAGAAGGCTTCAAGAAACTGCTTAACGGAGTGTACATTGACTTGAACAAGGACGAGCTGTACGGCCAGACGCTTACCGTGGAGATGGTGGAAATCATGGGCGGCTCTTATCTGATCGGTGCCGACCCGTTGACTTGGGGCGATTACATCGACTTGAACAACCGGAACTTCACTACCGAGTATTGGCGCACGAGACTCGACAATACGTGGGACAAGGCGTATGCGCTGATTCGCAACTGCAACACGATATTGGAGCAGATGGAGACACGCAAGCCGATCTTTACGGGCAACAATTACAACCTGATCCGGGGAGAGGCTCTGGCGTTGAGGGCTTTGCTGCATTTCGACATGTTCCGCTTGTTCGGCCCCGTGTATATGCTGGACCCGACGAAGGCAAGCATCCCCTATGAGACGTCCACTGACTTGCAGGTGCGGGAACTGTTGCCCGGGAATGAAGTGATGCGTCATGTCATAGAGGACTTGACTGAGGCGGAGAAGCTGTTGGCCGACGACCCTGTCGTCACTTCGACGGACCACTTGGCCAATCATGCGGCGACGGGAGGAAGCGTTTTCTTGGAATACCGTACGCTGAGGCTCAATTACTATGCCGTGCAGGCGTTGTTGGCGCGGGCATACCACTATATATCCAGTTACGAGGATGAGCATCAGGCGGAGTATAAGGCCAAGGCCAAAAGCTACGCCGAGGGGATTATCAATGTCGCTCCGCAGCATTTCCCGTTCGTGGACAAGGCGAACGTGCTGGGGACGCCGGAGAATGTGGATCGCATTTTTGCCTCGGAGGTGATTTTCGGCCTGACGAACGTGAACCGCAGCCTGATGTTCAAGAACAACAACGATCCAGATCACAGCCCGAAGCCGGTGCTGAGGATGGATCCTGCCCTTTTGGAAATGCCTTATTTCGGCGGCGGGTCGGACTACGGCGGGTCTACTGACGACTATCGCTACATTGCCAACTGGAAAAAGAGCGGCAACGATTACTATTTCTACAAGTATGCGGACATTGCCGATGTGGGGAGGATAGAGAACACCATCGTCCCGATGATACGGTTGGGAGAGATGTACCTGATCATCGCGGACCTTTATCACGAAGAACGCCCCATTATGGGCAGCTGGGTGAACAAGCTGAGGGAACACCGCGGAGTGGGGAGAATGGATGAGTCCAAGTATGCTCCGCGTTTCTTGAAATACGAGGTCGTGAGAGAGCTGTACGGGGAGGGGCAAATCTTTTTCTACCACAAGCGGAACTATTCGCCGGTGATGATCGCTTTCGACCCTGTTACGGAATTCGTCCCGGCTTCGGAGAAATTCTTTGTGGTCCCCTTGCCGGATACGGAAACGGAAAACAGACAATGAACAGGTTTATGATGAAGAATTTGGAAACATCGCTTCCGATGTGCCTCGCGCTTTGCTTGTGGAGCGCATGCGACGAGCGCACGCCGGACTTGTATGGCGCTCCCGACGGGATTTACTTTGACAACCGGGCTTCGGGGAACGTGCTGGTGGATACGACGACTTTGACTTTCGTCTATGAGCCGGACGAAACGACGAGCCTCGACGTGCCCGTGGTCATACAGACCATCGGGAGGCAGGCCGACGTCGACCGCCCGGTCAATCTCAAGGTCTGGTCGGACAACGCCGTGGAGGGAGTGGATTACGAGTTGCCGACGCCGGCGGTGGTGCCGGCCCGCGCCTCCATGCTTTCCTATGTAGTCCGTTTGAAACGTACGGAAGCCATCAAGACGGAGTTGAAATCCATTCATCTGGAACTGTCGGCCAACGAGTATTTCACTACGTTCCTGAAGGAAGACTCCACTGGAAGCGTGGAACGCCCTTTCACCGAGATGCTGAGGTTCCGGATAGATTTTTCCGACTTCTATTCCACTCCTCCTGCCGGATGGCGCCCTGAGTATGTCGGCGAGTTCTCGGAACGCAAGCTGCGTTTGATGTGGAAGCTGTTCGACAACGTGGTAGACCGCGCCGACTACAACGTGAAAGGCGCCATTCCTTTCAATAAATGGGTGTACATGCAACGGGAAATAAACACCTACATGACGATGCAGCTGTATATATTGTTGGGGTACGAAACAGGAACGGTGGACGTAGACGCTTTGGTAGACCCGACGGCCGAAGGGAATGATCGCCAGCTGCTGGATTTCACTCCTGTAACCTCCGATAACTAATATGGAATGACATGGAAAGCATGAGACATATCCGTTTGCTATGGTTGGTGCTGCCGTCCGTGCTGCAAGGTTGTGCGGACGACAAGGGGAATTACGATTACAGGGACTTGAACGATTTGAACATCTCGTTCGAAGACGCTTATTCCGCCATCTCCCGTGAACCTTTCGTCATAAAGCCGGAAGTGGCGGCAAAGGAGTTCTCGCCGGATGCCTATACTTACGAATGGAAGGCGTATGACCAGACGGGGAGCCGGGAACCTGCCGTGCTTGGCACGGCTTTGGACTTGGATGTGGAATTGACCCTCGCGCAGGGCGACTATCGGCTGGTGCTGACCGTCACGGAAAAGGCGACGGGACTGTATTGGCAGAGGTCGGCCACGTTGGACGTGGATACGCCGCTCTCGTCGGGGTGGCTGGTATTGTGTTCCGACGACGGGCGTGTGCGTCTGGACATGGTGTCGCACATCAAGGAAACGGACAACGTGTATCGCGACTTGTTGAAGGGGACGGAATTGGAGGACTGGCAACAGCCCTACCAGCTGGTTTGCGACCCCTGGATGCAAGAGCCTTTCTATTTGGTGACCGGAAGCGGGACTACGCGCTTGAGCAACGACGATTTCCAGTGGGACGACACCTATATGATAGGTTACGAGTTCGGCGAAGGGATGTACACCGGCACGGTGCGCCGTCTGGCCTCCCACAGGCCGGGCAAGCTGTTCGTCGACACGTCCGGCCACGTCTATTACTGCAACACGTTGGCGGGCGACGGGTTGTTCGGTTCCGTTCGGGCCAACGGCTTCTATGTGGAGCCGGCGGTCGGTTACAACGCCAAGGGGACTCCTTTCGTCCCGGCTTTCATGATGTGGGACAGGAACAACCGCCGTTTCGTGGTCTGTGCTTCGGAGTTCGCGTCCATAGGACTGGACAACGTGAGGGACGTGCCGATGGCCGATCTGGCCGCCGACGGTTTCCCCACGGTGAATGAGGGGCTTTTCGCGTGGCCGGAAAGGGCGGACCGGATGGACTTCGTCTGCATGGAGAACACCCGTTATGACCGCAATCAGGACGGTAACGGGATGACGTATGCCGTCCTGGGCAAAGGCGACCGGCGCTTCCTGTATGGAATCATCCTCAACGAGCTTTACTCTTTTGCCGAAGCCAAATACGGTTACGCGTACGAGAAGGCTTATCATGCGGATTTGTCTGCCTGCACGGACATAGCGCGAGCCACACACTTTGCGTTCAGCTCCCTGAAGACGTTCATGTATTACGCCGTGGGCGGGAAAGTCTATCGCGTGGATTTTTCCAACGCGGCTCCGGCGGCCGAGCCGCAGTTCGAATTGCCGGAGGGGGAAGAAATCACCTGCTTGAAATTCTACCTGTGGGAACAGGAAGACGCGGACAACCGTTCTTACGACCTGATCGTAGGCAGCAAGGAGAACGACACGGGCGAGAGCACATTGCGCATTTATGACGGCTTCACGGGCGAAGGCGATTTCCGGGATGCCGTCCCGGTGGAGCGGTACGCAGGCTTTGCAGACATCGTGGACGTGATTTACCGCGAGAAAGTAATTTACCAACGATAACCGACGGAGGGACGGGATTATGAAGAAAGACATTTGTTTTAAGAGGGCCTTCCCGGCGTTTGCCCTTTGCGCCCTCGGGCTCGCACAGGGCAGGGCCGGCATCCAGTTGACGGTCGACGTGTCGGGCAAGACGGCCTCGACGGTAGTCGTGACGTATCAGACCACAATCGTGGAGATTCCGTTGGACGGCAAAGGCCACGGCAACCATACCTTCCAGCATATAGGCGCCGTACATGCCAGTTTGTTTTATGGGATGGACAGCAAAAACGTCTTTTTGGAAGACGGAGACCGCATCCATGTCTCCTTCGACGGCGCCGATTTCAAGTCGACCGTGAAATTCGAAGCGGACGGAGGCAAGGAGAAAATCTTCAATTACCTGAACCAGGTGACCCTGCCGGGTGTCCCGCAAGAGGAGATGGCCCTGCCGTTTGACGAGTACGCCGCGTCGGTAGGCAAGAAAGAAGAGGCCATGATGCGTATCTTGAAGGCGTGGAAGCTGGAAGAAGTCAGCCCGCGTTTCGTCGCCGTCGAGACAGGCCGCATCCGTTATTCCTACGCCTCCCTGCTGATGATGTACTCCGCGGGGCATCCCTTCGTGACCCGGGATACCGCTTACCGCCCGGACGCGGCCTATTACGACACGATTAAGAAGTACGCCGTGGCGGACGAGAACCTGGTAGAGCTGAAAGAGTACCGCGAGTATATGAAAGAGACAGCCCGGATGTTCGGCTGCAAGAAAGGAGAAGCCGGGACTCCCTACGACCGTACCGTTTGCATGATGAACTACATTGCAGACAACGTCGAGGACGACAAGGTGAGACAGGCACTGCTGAACGTGCTGGCGATCGAGCAAGTGGAACAGTACGGCATCGGCGACATAGACGAGCTTCTCAACCTGCACGGTACATACGTGACCGATCCCGTGTTGCAGGCCGCCTTCAGGGAAAAATACGATGCCTGGGATTTGGCCCGTCCGGGCAAGCCTTCTCCCGATTTCCAGGCATGGGACGCGGACGGGAAGGCTTATACCGTCCGCGATTTCAAGGGGAAGTACGTGTATGTCGACCTTTGGGCTACGTGGTGCGCCCCTTGCCTCCGCGAGATGCCTTTCCTGCGGCAGCTGGAAGAAGAGTACAAAGGGCGCAATATCATCTTCCTGAGCCTTTCCACGGACGCGCGCAAGTCCGACTGGCTGAAGATGGTGAAAAGCCGGCCGATGACCGGCACGCAGCTGCACATAGGTGCCGGAAGCCGTTTCCAGACGGCCTACAAGGCCGACGGCATTCCCCATTTCATCCTGCTCGACACCGAGGGGAAGATTGTGAACGCCAACATGCTGCGCCCCTCCTCGCCCGACATCCGCAGTTACCTGGACGGCCAGCCCGGCTTGTGAAGGAAGCGGCGCCGGGACGGAATGGGCTTCCGGGCTTCTTTCCCTGACGGGACGGGCCTTGTATTCGCCACCGGGAACATGTTTTTTTGTTTCTTACGGCGCGGGCGGTTGGCGGGAATCCTTATTTTTCCCATCTTTGCACAATCAAAAACCGAGAGCCATAACGATGAAAGTGTCCGTTGAAATGGGATTGCTCGTGTCTGCCTTCCTGGTCTTCTGTAGCATCCTGATAAGCAAGACCGGGTACCGTTTCGGCATCCCGACCCTGTTGATGTTCCTGTTGGCCGGCATGCTGTTCGGGACGGACGGCCTGGGCATACAGTTCGATGACGTGTCGGTGGCCCAGCATATCGGCATGGTCGCGTTGTGCATCATCCTTTTCGCCGGGGGGATGGACACGAAGATGGAGGACATTCGTCCTGTCTTGTCGCCCGGCATCATGCTGGCAACCTCCGGCGTGTTCCTGACCATGCTTTTTTGCGGGTTGTTCGTCTATTGGGTCTCCGGCTGGCAGCTGCGCACGGGGGTCGGCTTCACTCTCGTCGGCTCCCTGTTGCTGGCCGCCACGATGTCTTCCACCGATTCCGCCTCCGTCTTCAACATCCTCCGCTCGCAGCGAATCAACCTGAAACACAATCTCAGGCCGATGCTGGAGCTCGAAAGCGGGAGCAACGACCCGATGGCCTACCTGCTGACCGTTATCCTCATACAATGCCAGCAGGCCGGGGGAGTCTCGGGCTGGGAAATCCTGTGGTCTTTTCTTCTGCAGTTCACGGTGGGCGCGGCCGGGGGCTGTCTGCTGGGGCGTCTGTCCGTATGGCTCATCAACCGCGTGAACCTGAAGAACGCCGAGCTTTATTCCGTCATGGTGCTGTGCCTCGTTTTCATCATTTACTGCTCGGCCTATCTGCTGAAAGGCAACGGGTATCTTGCGGTTTACATCGCCGGCATGGTCATTGGCAACAGCCGCTTGTTCAAGAAAAAGGAGATAGGGACTTTCCTCGACGGCATGACATGGCTGTTCCAGATTGTGATGTTCCTCATGCTGGGGCTGCTGGTGAACCCCCACGAGATGCTTCCCGTCATGCCGACGGCCGTGCTGGTCAGCGTGTTCATGGCTTTCGTGGCCCGTCCGCTCGGCGTGTGGTTGAGCCTCCTGCCCTTCGGGAGGAGAATCACGAACAAGTCCAAGCTCCTTATCTCCTGGGTCGGTATCCGCGGGGCCGCCCCCATTATTTTCGCCACTTATCCGGTGCTGGCGCGAGTGGACGGAGCCGGCCAGATTTTCAACATCGTGTTTTTCGTCACGATGATATCCCTGCTTTTCCAGGGCATGTCCTTGTCGTGGGTGGCGCGCAAGTTGGATCTGACGGAGCCCTTGCCGGACAAGGAGGACAACTTCGGCATCGAACTGACCGAGGATGTCGGCAGCACGTTGCACGAAGTGCTTTGTACGGAAGAAGTCCTGCGGCGGGGGCGCCACATCCGCGAGCTGTCGCTTCCGGAGGGGACGCTGGTCATCATGATCAAGCGGGGCGACCGTTATATCGTGCCGAACGGCTCGTTGGAGCTGATGTTGGGCGACCGCCTGCTTTTCATGCACCATGGCGAGACGGAGGGACGGCAATCCCCGTGAGGCGTTTCCCCCGCGCGCGGGGCGTCCGGCTTGCCCGGCCGGGGCGGGCCCGGCTTCTTGCGGACGGGCGGCAGGCACGCGGGGGAAACGCGTTTCCCTTGAAGAGCCCCGCGCGGCAGGCGGCTCGGCCATGCCGTCCGCCGCGCTTCCGAATCGCGGGGGAAGCGGTGTTTCCTGCAGGGTTGATGCCTAACGGGGACTGCCAGAATGGCAGGGAAAACCGGCCTTCCGGCAAGCGTCCGGCTGAATGACGGCGGCAGAAAAAAAGCATACGGATGCAAACAAATGTTCATTTGTGTGAAAAAACGGGGCGGAACGGGGCGAAACGGGGGCTTGATCTCAGCCGAACAAAAAATTTTTCGCAAGCGAATGATTCGTTTTTCTCCGCACAAAAAAGGGAAAATCTCCTCATTTTCCCGGAAAAACCGGCTTTTTCCTGAAAAAACATGTGCGGGAAAGGCGTCTTTCCCGTTTTTCTGGGCCGTTCCTGCGTGCAGGATTCGGCGAGCGCGAAGACAGGACAAAGGCCGGATGGACGACAAGGAATCGATCGCAGGCGGCAGGCTGGGCGCGGCGGGCTTTCACCGTGTCAGCGAAAAGGCGGGTGCGGCTTGCATTTTGTCTTTCGGCCGTTCCGCGTGGCTGGATTATTTCGCGTCTTTGCCGGCGACGGTTCGAAACGGGCGATTCTCGCGTTGCCCGGGACTGCCATTCTGGCATACTTCCAGTCCTCCTGCCGGGGCGTGGGGCCGTATGTGGCAACCCGGGCGTATCGGACGTCCTTTGTCGTATAAGTGTTCTTAAAATCTCTACTTTTGTTCCATAAGGCGGTTTTGGATTTCGCCGGCCTTATTTAAGGTGAAAATATTCATAAATTTGTACCTTGAACATGAAAAAAACGAATGTAAAGGAAGTAAATACGGGGCGCGGAATGGATGATTTCGTGGAACTTACGGAAAGATTGTATGCCGGCTGCCCCTATTATGTTCCCGACATGGAGACGGATGTCCGCGAGACGTTCGACCCCCGCAAGAATGCCGGGCTGGAGTTTTCGGACATCCAGCCTTTCGTGGCCTACGATGAGCGCGGGAACGCCGTGGGGCGGATCGCGGGCATCATCAACCATCGCGCCAATGAGAAATGGCACACGAAGGCCGTCCGTTTCGGCTTCATCGAGTTCATCGACGACAAGGACGTGTCCGCGTCCTTGTTGGAAGCCGTGGAGCGTTGGGGGCGCGAGCGGGGAATGGATCGCATCCAAGGCCCGATGGGGATTTCCGACTTCGACAAGGAGGGAATGCTCGTGGAAGACTTTGACCGGATGGGCTCCATGGTGACGATATACAATCCCCCTTATTATCCGGAACATCTGGAGGCGTTGGGATACGAGAAAGAGGTGGATTGGGTGCAGGTGAGCATCGAAGTGCCGAAGGACGTGCCTGCCAGATACGCCAGGGTGGCGGAGCTTTCCAAGGAAATGTTTGGCCTGCGGGTCAGGAAACTGACGAGGGCCGATGTCTCCCGGCGTGGGGGATACGGCAGGAAGGTGTTCGACTTGCTGAACGTGTCCTACGCCCCCCTCTTCGGATACGCGGAGCTGTCGGAGAGGCAGATAGATTCCTGGCTTGGGCGTTACCTGCCCTTGTTGGACTTGCGGATGCTGTCGGTGGTGGAGAATGAAAGGGGGGAATTGGTCGGGGCGGCCATCACGATGCCCGGCCTGTCGCAGGCCTTGCGCAAGTCGAAAGGGCGCCTGTGGCCGTTGGGGTGGTTCCATCTGCTTCGGGCGTTGAAGTGGAAAAGGGAGGAGAAAGCCGAGATGCTTTTGGCGGCCGTGCGCCCGGACTACCAGGGACTGGGCGTCAACGCCTTGTTCTTCAACGACCTGATTCCCGTGTACAACAGGCTGGGATTCCGGCATGCCGAGACCGGGCCGCAGCTGGAGGACAACGTGAGGGAGCTGAACCAATGGAAGCCCTTGCATCCCACTTTCTCCAAGCGCAGGAGGTGTTACAAGAAGATTTTATAGGAAAGGATATGGAGAACAGGGTCGTAATAACGGGAATGGGGATATGGTCGTGCCTCGGGACGACGCTTGACGAGGTGCGCGATGCGCTCTATGCCGGGAAAAGCGGTGTCGTGTTCAGCCGGGAGCGCAAGGAAGCGGGTTTCCGTTCCGCCTTGTGCGCTTCCGTGGAACGGCCGGACTTGAAGCCTTTCGTGCCGCGGAACTTGCGCCAGTTCATGCCGGAAGAAGCCCAGTATGCTTACATGGCCACGCGCGCGGCCCTCGAGCATGCCCGCCTGGACCAAGACTATGCAGACCGCCATGAAGTCGGTATTATTTACGGGAACGACTCCGTGGCCGAGGCCACCATGCGCGCGCTCGACAAGTTCCGCGAGTTCAAGGACACGTCGGCGTGCGGGAGCGGGGCCATCTTCCAGTCGATGAACTCCACCGTGACGATGAACCTGGCTTGCCTGTTCCGTTTGCGCGGCATCAACCTGACGGCTTCGGCGGCGTGTGCGTCGGGCTCCCATGCCGTGGGGCTGGCCTACCTTTTGATCCGCAACGGGATGCAGGATTGCGTCGTGTGCGGCGGCGCGCAGGAGGCGAACCTCTACGGTGTGGCGTCTTTCGACGGAATCCAGTCGTTCTCCGTGCGGGAGGAAGAGCCGGAGAAGGCCAGCCGCCCGTTCGACCGCGACCGCGACGGGCTGGTGCCCGGAGGCGGGGCGGCCACGGTGGTGTTGGAAAGTTACGGACATGCCGTGAAGCGCGGCGCGCCCGTCCTGTGCGAGATCCTGGGCTGGGGCTTCTCCGGGAACGGCGGCCACATCTCCACGCCCGACGTGGCGGGGCCGGCGCGGTCGCTGGAGCTGTGCCTGCGGAATGCCGGCGTGTCGCCGTCGGGAATCGGCTACGTCAATGCCCATGCCACGTCGACCCGCATCGGCGACAGCCGTGAGGCGCAGGCGATAGCACAGGTGTTCGGGGACTGCCGGGTGCCGGTTACTTCCACCAAGAGCCAGACCGGGCACGAAATGTGGATGGCCGGCGCGAGCGAGCTGATTTATTCGACGCTGATGATGAAAAACGGCTTCATCGCCGGGAACATCAATTTCGGGCATCCCGATGAAGATACGGCCTGCCTCAACATCATACCGGAGACGCGGGAAGCGCACTTCGACGTGTTCCTTTCCAATTCCTTCGGCTTCGGCGGGACGAATTCCACCCTCGTCGTAAGGAACATATATAGTTAACAAACACGATAAGAACTGTTATGACACGAGAAGACATCGTAGAGAAAGTAAATGCCTTATTGGCGGAAGAGTTTGAAGTAGATGCGGAAAAGTTTGCCCCCGGCGCGAACGTGAGGGACACGCTTTCCTTGGACAGCCTCAGCCTGGTAGACCTTGTCGCCATCATCCAACAGACCTACAAGGTGAAGATCCCTCTGTCGGACTTGCGGGAAATCAAGACGTTCGACAACCTTTACGATTACATCGGATCGCACGCGGGGAAGGAATGACGAGTTACGACATCGAAAGCCTGATTCCCCAGCGCGAGCCGATTCTGCTCGTGGACGCGTTGGCCGGAGTGGAGGGCGACGTGGCCCGGACGCGGTTCACGGTGCGCGGCGGCAACAGTTTCGTGGGAGATGACGGGCTGTTGGCCGAGCCGGGGCTTGTCGAGCATATCGCCCAGTCGGCTTCCGCCTTTGCCGGCTACAAGGCCAGGGAGAGGGGAGCCTCGGAGCCGCCTGTGGGTTATATCGGCGAAGTGAAGGATTTTCGTTGTTATCGTTGCCCCCGGGTGGGAGAGGAACTGCGGACCACGGTGACTTTCGGGCCGGAAGTGGGCGGAGTGTCCGTGCTGACGGGCGAGACCCGCGTAGGGGAAGAGACGGTGGCTTGCACGCAAATGAAGATTTATGTGGCTGAAGGACTGTTATTATAAGGTGTTGTCCCGGCGCGTCTCGGACGGCTGCACGGTGTTCCGCGTCGCGCTTTTGCCGGACTGCGAGGTTTATCGCGGGCATTTTCCCGGGCGTCCGGTGTGTCCCGGGGCGTTCAACATCCAAATGGTCAGGGAGTGCGCCATGGAGATGTACGGCAAGGCATTGTGCATCCGCACGATCAGGCGATGCCGCCTGACGGCCGTGGCTTCACCCGGCGCTTGCGCGGAGCTGGACGTGGAGGTGAGTCTCTCCCCGTCGGAAGAGGGGCTGGAGGTCACGGCGCGGATAGCCGACGGGGAACGTGTGTATATGGTGTATAAGGGATTGATGGCGGTGGCTTGAATCGGCGATGAAATACGATGTGGTGGTCATAGGCAGCGGGCTGGGAGGATTGGAGTGCGCGTATATCCTTTCGCGTGCCGGCTTGGGGGTGCTCGTCCTCGAAAAAGGCTTGCAGCCCGGAGGATGCCTCCAGACTTACCGAAGAGGGGGACTGGATTACGACACGGGCTTCCACTATGTGGGAGGACTGGACGAAGGGCAGCCGCTACATTCCGTCTTCACCCACTTGGAATTGATGGAACTTCCTTGGCATCGCCTCGACCGCGAGTTCGACAAGGTGACGATAGGGCGGCGCACCTTCGCTTTCGCGCAAGGGTATGAGGATTTTGCCGCCACGTTGGCTGCCGACTTCCCTGCCGAACGTCCGGCCTTGGAGCGGTATGTCGCCTTGTTGAGGCAGACGTCGGAACAAGAACTGGACTTGCTGGATCCGCGCGCGGGAGAGCCCGCGTTGCTCTCGCGTCTCGTCGGGACGAGCGCCTGGGAATATCTGAATGAGACGTTCCGCGACCCGTTGCTGGTGGACGTGCTCAGCGGGACTTCCTTGAAGATGGAGCTTCGGCGCGATTCGCTTCCGCTTTTCACCTTCCTCCATGGCCAGAGCAGTTTCATTGAAAGCAGCTGGCGGCTGAAGGGCGGCGGAGCGTTGATAGCGGACAAGCTGGCGAGGGGAATCGGGCGGCAAGGCGGCCGGGTGGTTTATGGGGCTGAGGTGGTCTGTATAGAGGAAAAGGGCGGGAAGCTGTCCGCGGCGGTCTGCCGGGACGGCGAAGCGTACGAAGGGACGGTCTTCGTCAGCGACATACACCCGGAGCAGACTTGCAGGTTGGTGGAACGGAGCGAGAGGATGAGGAAATCCTATCGCCGTCGCATGGCCGGGGCGCCGAACACGTTCGGAATGTTCACCGTGTCGCTTCGGATGAAGCCTCGGGCGTTGGAGTATTTTAATCATAACCGGTACGTTTATGATCATCCTGGCGTCTGGACGTTTTACGAGGAAGACGGGCCGGTGTCCGGACTGATGGCGGCTTGCCGTGTACCCGAGGACGGGAGCCGGTTCGCCTCGCAAATGGACCTGTTGACCCCGATGGCATGGGAGAAATGTGCGGCCTGGAGCGACACGGAGGTCGGACGGCGTGGCGGGGACTACGAGGCCATGAAAGTGCGCGTGGCCGACGAGTGTGTCCGGCTGGCGGAACGGGTGGTGCCCGGACTGCGCGGGCGAGTGTCTGAATGCTATGCCAGTACCCCGCTCACTTACCGCGACTATACCGGTGCCCCGGGAGGAACGGCCTACGGCTTGCGCAAGGATTACAGGAATCCGCTGACGGCCTTGGTGTCCGTCCGTACACCTGTGCCGGGCCTGTTCCTCACCGGGCAGAACCTGATGGTGCACGGGGTGTACGGTGTGACGATGACCGCGCTGTTCACTTGCGCGGAAGTGCTGGGACGTGAGCGGATATGGAATATCGTGACAAACAAGAAAGGAGTGGAAACATGAAATATGCTTTGGTGACGGGAGGCAGCCGCGGGATAGGGCGGGCTGTCTGTGTGAGACTGGCCCGTATGGGTTACCATGTGCTGGTCAACTGCATGAGCCGGATCGGCGAGGCAGAACACACTCTGGAGTTGGTACGTCAAGAGGGGCAGGACGGTGAAGTGCTGAAATTCGACGTGGGAGACCGTGCCTGTGCGTCTGCTGTGCTTGAGGCTTGGATGGAGAAGCACCCGGAGGAATACATAGAAGTGCTGGTGAACAATGCGGGCGTGCGCCGTGACAACCTGATGGTGTTCATGCCCGGGGAAGACTGGGATAGCGTGCTGGGCACCGGCCTGGGCGGATTCTACAACGTGACGCAGCCTTTGCTGCAGCCGATGCTGGTCCATAAGTTCGGGCGTATTGTCAACATGGCGAGCGTAAGCGGCTTGAAAGGCATGCCGGGACAGGCGAACTATTCCGCAGCCAAGGGGGGAATCATTGCCGCTACGAAGGCTTTGGCCCAGGAGGTGGCGCGGAAGAATGTGACGGTGAATGCCGTGGCGCCCGGTTTCATCAGGACGGACATGGTGGAGGGACTGGACGAAGCTGCTTTGAAGAAAACCATTCCGGCAGGCCGTTTCGGTACGCCGGAAGAGGTGGCGGGCGTCGTCGGCTTTCTCGTTTCTCCGGATGCCGGTTATGTCACTGGCGAGGTGATAGCCGTGAACGGCGGCCTTTATACGTAACGGACTCAGGCGCTTCTTATGCTGAAGGACGGACTCGAAGATGTTTGCCGCGTAAGGGTGAAGTTCAGTGAGATCGACTCGATGCGGAGGGTTTGGCATGGAGCCTATGTCGCTTACTTCGAGGATGGGCGGGAGTCTTTCGGACGGCATTATCCGGGCATAGGGTATGCGGACATGCAGCGGGCGGGCATCTACGCTCCCGTTTACGGCCTGAACCTGAAATATTATGCTCCATTGGAGCTGGACGACGTGGCGGTGGTGCATACGCGGTACGTGTACCGTCCCGGCGCGCGGCTGGACTTCGAATATAAGATATACCGTGAAACGGACGGGGTCTTGTGTGCGGAGGGAAGCACGGTGCAATTGTTCATCGACGCGGGAGGGACGCTTATGGTGGACCGGCCCGATTACTATAGGGAATGGCAGGAACGACACAGGGGAACGGAACGATAATCATCGATAAGACGAGGGACTGGCAGATATGAGAAAACGATTGAACAACTTGTTTTTTTGGGTAGGCGTGACAGCCGTCGTCGTCATGTTTTTCTCTTTCGACGTGAGTCTTGCCGAATTATGGGAATACATCGCGAAAGCCGGTTACTGGCTGGTGCCCATATTGGGGTTGTGGTGCGTGCTTTATCTCATGAACGCATGGGCATGGAGGATCATCATCCAAGGCGGGGGAACCTGTGCGGTGGGCTTCATGCAGCTGCTGAGGTTGACTGTTTCCGGTTTTGCCCTGAATTACGCCACCCCGGTGGGACTGCTGGGCGGAGAGGCTTACCGCATCATGGAACTTTCGAGGTACATTGGCGTGCAGAGGGCTACTTCCTCGGTGATACTTTTTGCCATGACGCATATTTTTGCCCATTTCTGGTTTTGGGTGACGGGCATCGTGGCCTATTCGGCCTTGGCTTTGGCGGGCGACGTGCCGATGAATGCCGGGACGACAATCGTATTGGGGCTCATTGCCGTTTTCTGTTGGGGGGGCATCTACCTTTTCATCAAAGGGTACAAGAACGGGATGACGGTCAAAGTGGTCCGTTTGCTGTGCAAGATACCCGGTCTGCGCGGTTGGGGGGGACGTTTCATGGAACGCCATCTGGACGACTTGCAAAAGATAGACCGGCAAATCGCTGAGTTGCAGAACCAGAACGGGCGTTCTTTCTTCGGAAGTCTCGCCTTGGAATATGTCGGCCGTTTCTGCCAGAGCTTCGAGATATTTTTCATGCTGATTTTGTTCGGCATAGACGGCGGGGGAGGCTTGGGCGGCTATGCGCTGACGTTTTTCCATTCCTTTCTGATTTTAGCCTTTACTTCACTCTTTGCCAACATACTGGGGTTCCTCCCGTTGCAACTGGGAGGGCGCGAGGGCGGTTTTGCCCTGTCCGTGGCTCAGATGGGGATGGGAGGCGGCATCGGCATGTTCGTGAGCATCATCAGCCGGGTGCGGGAGTTGTTCTGGGCTTCTGCCGGACTGTTGCTGATGAAGGTGGGTGTGGGTACCGGAACGCCCGGGAACGGGGAGCATACCGGATGAACGGGACGGGCATGGCCAAGCGAGGAGACATGGTTTAAGATAAGGTATCAGGTTTTATGGGAAAAAGAATCATTTTCATGTGGCTGTGCCTGACGTTCGGGGCGGGCGTGGCGTGCGGCCAACATACGATAGTAAGGGGCATCGTTACCGATTCGGTTACGGGGGAAGCCATGCCTTCCGTCACGATTGTGTTCCAGGGGACTAACATCGGTGCTACGACCGACTTGAACGGACGCTTCTCTTTTTCCACCCGCTCGCCGGGAAAGGTGCTGGAGGTGGTTTATATGGGGTACGACACCCAACGCCTGAAAGTGGTACCGGGACGGACTAACAATTTGAGAATCCGGCTGCGGGAAAGCGAGATCGCCTTGCATGAAGTGACGATAAAGCCGAAAAGGGAGAAGTATAGGAGGAAAGAAAACCCGGCAGTGGCTTTCGTGAGGCAGGTCATTGCGCGAAGGGACGGCAACGACCCGCGCAACCACGATTACTTCAGTTACGACCAGTACGAGAAAATCGTGATAGCGAAAAACGACTATAAGCCGAAGCCCAAGAAGAAGGGGAAGAAGGGGAAGTTCGATTTCCTGTCGGAATTCGTGGATACGTTGGAGGCCGGCACGACGATTCTTCCGATTTCGGAAAAGGAAAAGGCGCAGACCGTGTATTACCGCCGCGACCCGAAATCGGAAAAGACGGTGGTGAAAGGGAGCAAGTCGTACGGAGTGGACGAGGCCTTTTCGCGTGACGGCGTGCAACAGTTCTTGGACGAGGTCTTCCGTGAAGTCGATGTATTCCAGAACAATGTGCCTTTGTTCTTGCAACGTTTCGTGAGCCCGCTCTCTTCCATAGGGCCCACCTTTTACAAATACTACTTGCTTGACACGTTGGACGTGGAGGGTGACAGGTGCGCGGACTTGACTTTCGTCCCGTTCTCGTCCGAATCGTTCGGGTTCACAGGGCACTTGTACGTTACGTTGGATTCCACTTATTTCGTGCGTAAGGTCATACTCAACGTGGCACAGGACATCAATCTGAACTTCATTTCCAGAATGACCATCGAACAGAACTTCGGGCGCGGGCCGGACGGTACCCGTATCATCACGAAAGACGACATCAGCGTGGACTTCAAATTGAGCGGGAAGTCGAAAGGTCTCTACGCGAGGCGTCTAAACGTATATACCCATCAGTCGTTCGAGCCTCCGAAAGACGGGCAGGAGCAGATATTCAAGGAAAGCGCGCCGGTCATCACGCAAAAGAATGCTTACAGCCGCACGGAGGATTTCTGGGCGGAAGTCCGTCCGCAGGAGGCCGGCCGGAGGAATCCGAACTCCATGGAGAGGCTGATGGCAAGGTTGCGCTCCGTCCCGCTCTTCGCCGTGACGGAGAAGATGGTTTCTATCCTGGTGTCGGGCTACGTCCCTACAAGCAAGGTGCCGGCCAAGAACAAGTTCGAGCTCGGCCCGATGAATTCCATAATCAACGGCAACGCCATCGAAGGCGCGCGTTTCCGCGTGGGAGGAGCCACGACCCCCCAGTTGAGCAAGGACTGGTTCGTGGAGGGATATGCGGCATACGGCACGAAGGACAAGAAGATGAAGTATGACGCACTGGTGGAATATTCGTTCAACGACCGCGAGACGTACCGCAAGGAATATCCCGTACACTCGATCCGTCTCGAGTACATGTATGACATCAACAAGCTGGGGCAACAGTACATGTACACCAGCAAGGACAATATGCTCCTGGCCATCAAGCGGAAGAAGGACACGCGGGCGACGTACCTGCGCAATGCCGAGCTGACGTACACGCGGGAGCTTTACAACGGCATCTCCTACAACGCCGTCGTCCGCAACTTCCGCGAATACTCCACCGAATACGCGCGCTTCGACCGGCTGTCGTCCGGCGGGCAGTCCTTTCCCGTGCGCAAGTACGACATGACGGAGCTGGAGCTGCGCTTCCGCTACGCCAAGAACGAGAAGTTCTACCAGACGCACGACGAGCGCATCCCCATCACCTTCGACGCGTGGATATTCAACGTGGGGCATACCATGGCCAGGAAAGGCCTCCTGGGTTCGTCGTTCGACTACCAGTACACGGAGCTGGGCGTGCAGAAACGCCTGTGGTTTTCCGCCTTCGGCTTCGTGGACATCATAGGCAAGGCGGGAAAGGTATGGAACAAGGTGCCTTATCCCTTGCTGATTCTGCCGAACGCCAACCTGACCTACACGATTCAGCCGGAATCTTATACGAACATGAATGCCATGGAGTTCATCAATGACGAGTACGTTTCATGGGACGTGACCTATTATATGAACGGGTTGGTATTGAACCGCCTCCCTCTTGTCAGAAGGCTGAAGTTGAGGGAAGTGCTTTGCTTTAGGGGAATGTGGGGGCATTTGACGGACAAGAACAATCCGGCGGGAGCGGGGGAGGGGCTGTATGCCTTTCCCGCCGGCTCCGGCGTGATGGGGCATACGCCCTACATGGAAGCCAGCGTCGGCGTGGAAAACATTCTCAAGTTCATGCGCCTCGACTACGTGTGGCGCCTGAGCTACCGCGACCATCCGGGAATACAAAAGAGGGGCATACGCTGCACGATGAGCCTCTCGTTCTGAACGGTGGCGGAAGAGGCGGGGAAGCTGGGGCGAGTCCCGCTCCCGTCGGGGCGGGCTTCCGGCGTGAAGACCCGGACTTCCCGGAAGGGGAGGGGGAAAGGAGAGGAAGAGCCGCGCCATGGCCCTGGACGGGGCACGGCGCGGCTCTTCCCTGTCAGGCGTTCGCGGCCGGCCGCTTCCCGGGGGGCCTTTCCCGCCCCGGCATGCTTCCGCCTTGAAACGCGGCCTGCGGCCGCGGCGTCCCGTTCGTCTCATTGCCGTCCGTCGTAGGGCTTGAGAGGATCCTGCGCGGCAAGCTCGGCGCGGTCCTTGATGAATTGCGCGATGTAGATGCCGAAAAGGGCGACGGTGATGACGAGTCCCAGGATGTCGAACGCTCCCCATTCAAGGCCGTGCCAACGCCATTCGCACAGGGAGGGGAAGTACATGTACACGGTGTTCAGGAGGATGAGCAGCAGGCGGAACTCGGTGGGGCCGAGCTTGCCGTAAGTCAGGCGGAACTCCTCTTTGACTATGGTGCAGACGTAAGTGTATATGGAAAGGCACAGGTAGCCTGCCGATGCCGCCAGCGCCACGTCCATGCGGAACATGGGGGAGAGGCCGGCGCCGAGGAAGATGAGGAAGGTGGTGACCGCGTCGAGCGTATGGTCGATGAAAAAGCCATATACCGGCCGTTGGGTGTTGCGGAAACGTGCCAGCGTGCCGTCAAGACTGTCGCCGTACCAGTGGACGACCAGCCCGAACGACGAAAGCCACAAGAATCTCACGTCCGTGTTCGACAGCCAGCCTCCTACGGCATAGACCACCGTGCCCAGGACGCCGATATAAGTCAAAGTGTCCGAGGTCATCCATCCGGGTTGCCTCTTGGCCAACCACACGAGCGCCTTTTTCTCGGCCTTGCTAAGGATGGAGGTTTGAATCCTTTCTGATGTCTCTTTTCCCATCGTCGTATCTTCAATTGTGTGAAAAATATGTATATCCTGCAAATATATGGCTTAATTTCAGGAAAACGGTGTTCTTATGGGGAGTAGAAATAGTCTGTTTGGGCGGTCGGGCGACGTGCAGGCCCGCCTTTCCGGCTTCCTCGGGCGGAGCCGCCCCCTTTGCCGCCCGCGGGGCTCCGCGCCGGGCGGCGCGCCGCCGGCGCGGAAGGGCCCGCCTCACCTCTGCAGGAAGCCGTGTTCGTAGACTTTCGGCTCTATCCTTTTCGCCACTGCCCTGAGCCGTTGCCGCAGGGAAGCGACCAGTTCCATGTAGCGGGCGTCGGGGCTCGCGTTGTTCATCTTCCCCTTCCCGTCCTTGCCCTGGAAATGGAGGCGGATGTCGTAGAGCGCCGCGTCGGGGTTCGCTCCCGGCTGCGCGTGGTAGTATCTCCACAGTTCGCGCCCGGCGTCCATCAGGGCGCGGGCTTCCGGCGAGAACGCGGGCGGGCGCGGCTCCCGTTTTTCCTCCCCCCCCCATGTGTCCCCGAAGAAGCTCGCCTGCCTCGGCCCGCGCCGTCCCGCCTTCCCGGCGATGAAGTCGCTCATGAAGTTGCTCCTGAACTTCTCCTTGGCGTCCACTTCCTTTTCGGTGAAAGGGATCCAGTGGTTTGTCCCGCACGCGCTCCTGATGTTGTTGCTGAAGAGCGTGTAGGCGAGGCAGTCCGCCCGGAACTCCTCGTCCGCCTCCCAGCCGTCGTCGGGGCGGAGGAACTGGTCCCTGTCGTTCAGCCACGTGGCTTCGACGCTCTTGCGGACGGCGAAATAGACGCACGCCACCTCCACGTTCTCCTTGTTCACGTAGAACTGCCCGGCCTCCTCGTTGTACTTCATGTCCGGGTGGACAATCTGGATCATGCCCTGGTTCTGGAAATCGTTCCCCTTGAAAGGGAACTTCCCGATGTTGCCGGGGTCTCCTTTCCTGCCCCGGTACTTCTTCGCCCACTCGTTCATGTAGCTGGAGGGGTCGCAGGCGCGGAACGTCTTCTTCCCCACGTGGATGCCGTCCCTGTCGTAGACGTCGGCTTCCGCCTCCACGAACTTCTCGTGCCTGTCCGTCCTCCATACCATGAAGCCGATGGGGAACTTTCCCCGCACGTTGTCGAAGGTGTCCGCCGGGACCACGAAGAAGCGGCCGAGCCTCGCGCGGAAGAAGTTCCGGAAAGCCGCGAAGTGCGGCCCCTGCAGGATCTTCAGCTTTGAAAATTCTGCGAGGACGCACGAGGGGATTTCGCGGTAGACGCGGGCGAGGAACTGCGCGAACAGCTCCGCGTTCCCCTGCCCCAGTTCCTTCCTGTATTTCAGGTTGGTCATGCTCTGCTCCACCGCGTTCTTCCCCTTGCCGCCCCTCAGCGTGTCCGTGTCGCTCGCCTCCGCGTAAGGCGGGTTGATGTAGACGACCAGCCTCCTGCGGCGCCCCTCGTCGCCGACGATTTCCCGCAGGGGGCGCGGCAGCTTGTCGAACGGGTCGTTCAGGAAGTCGAACCGGAACACGTGGCTCTCCAGCAGGTTGAGCCTGTTGTTCCCGATGAGGTCGTGCATCGCCTTCACGTCCTGCTCGTCTTTCGTGGAAGCCCACACCTTGTACTTGTCGGTCAGGCCCGCGAGCAGGTTGCCCGTCCCCGCGGCGCAGTCCCACACGTAATACTCGTCCTGCCAGTCCTCGCCCAGCTCGTCGGCGATGTACCGCTGCGAGAGTTCCACCCACTTCCGCGGCGTGAAGTAGGAGCCCTTGCGCTCGCGCACGTCCTGCGGCACGAGCAGGTCGCGCCGCTCCACGATGTAGTCCCAGTATTCGCGGCGCGGCGGGCGGGCGTACTTGTTCCAGAACGCGGCGTGGGCCGCCTGGCCGTCGTTGAAGTCCACGGTCTCGTAACTCATCGCGCCCGTGGCCTTCCGCCTGATGTTGTAGAAGTAGCGGTCGCTGCGGAGCAGGACGAAGAGCCTGTCGCGCAGCGACGTGTTATGCTCGCTCAGGATGTCGGCGAGGTAGAAGTCGGCGTCTACCAGCCCCTCTTCCCCGGCAATCTCCCAGTCTATGCCGATGCTGGGCTTCACCTCGTCCACCCATCTCCGGTAGACGTGCGTGAAGTTGTTCTTGTTGATGCGTACCTTCGACAGCCCCGGCTTCCCCGTGGCGAAGTTCCTCGCGATGAAGCCGCGCAGTTCCCCGTCCTCCTCCCCGAAGCGGTAGAGCAGGACCTTGCTCGCGATGACGGACCTGGCCGTGTCGTAAATCTGCCGGAACTCCTTCGTGCCGCGGTCGCTGGGCGCGGCGTTCCAGTTGAAGTCGTTCTGGCTGAACACGTCGATGATGTCGGAGTAGGGGAGGAAAGCTATCTTCTCGGCGTCGAACGCGCCGAGGAAGGAGGGCGGGAGGTTGCTGTCGTGAGTCCGCGCCTTCCCTATGGTCAATATCAGCTGCACGAACGATTCGTAGATGTCCCTCCTCGTGCCCGCCTTGGCTTCCGCCCAGAGCAGGGATTCCGTCTCGAACGGCTCCCCGCCGTCCTGCGGCAGCGCGACGCAGAAGTCTATCTTCCCGATGATCCGCGTGCAGTCGTAGGCGGGGAAATAGTCGCGGGCCACCTTGTTCTTCAGCTCCTCTTCGAGGATGTTCCCGTACTTTGCCATGTCCGTTTGCTCTTTTGCCCGACGACCCGCCGTGCGGCATGCCCCGGGCCGGAACAAAGTTAGGAAAAACCGCCGTGAATCCAAAGGACGGACGGGAAAAACACGGCGCGGGCCGCCGCGAACGCCTGCCCCGCCCGGGATGCCGCCGTGTCGATTCCCCCGCCGGCGCGAAGCGGGAAACCGTCCGATCGGGATTGGGAAACCGTCCGTTTGGGATTGGGAAACCGTTCGGTCGGGATTGGGAAACCGTTTGTTTGGGATTGTGAAACCAATCGCAAGAGATTGAAAAATCAATCGCAAGAGGTTGAAAAACCGTTCGTTTGGGATTGAAAAACCGTTCGTTTGGGATTGAAAAACCGTTTGTTTGGGATTGTGAAACCGTCCGGCTGGGATTGAAAAAACGTTCGTTTGGGATTGAAAAATCGTTCGTTTGGGATTGAAAAATCGTTCGTTTGGGATTGTGAAACCAATCGCAAGAGATTGAAAAATCAATCGCAAGA
>CAYPMY010000015.1:25589-27137 GCA_964412085.1 uncultured Paraprevotella sp.
GTTTGGGATTGAAAAACCGTTCGTTTGGGATTGAAAAACCGTTTGTTTGGGATTGAAAAACCGTTTGTTTGGGATTGTGAAACCGTCCGGCTGGGATTGAAAAAACGTTCGTTTGGGATTGTGAAACCAATCGCAAGAGATTGAAAAATCAATCGCAAGAGGTTGAAAAACCGTTCGTTTGGGATTGAAAAACCAATTGCAAGAGGTTGGAAAACCGTCCGCTTGAGATTGGGGAACCGTCCGTTTGGGATTGGGAAACCGTCCGGTCGGGATTTGGAAACCGTCCGGCTGCAGGGGAAAATGCCGTCGTCCGGGCTTGAAGGACAGGCCGGCCTCCCGCCGCGACGGGACGGGGAAGCCCTGTCGGGAAAGCGGCCGCAACCCCCTGCAAGGGATTGCGGCCGCAAGATGTAAGGGTGGGGCGGATTATTTCACCGGCATCTTGTCTATCCGTTTCTGGTGACGGCCGCCCTCGAAATCCGTGGCGAAAAATTCGTCCATGATCCTGCGGGCCATGTCCGTGTCGATGAAGCGTCCTGGCATGACCAGCACGTTGGCATCGTTGTGCCGGCGGCACAGGCGGGCGATTTCCGGAATCCAGCTCAAGCCCGCGCGTATGCCTTGATGCTTGTTCAGCGTCATGCCGATGCCTTCGCCGCTGCCGCAGATGGCTATGCCAGGATAGCATTCCCCGTTTTCCACGGCTTGTGCCAGGGGGTGGGCATAGTCGGCGTAGTCGCAACTGGCTTCGGAATCCGTGCCGAAATCCTTGTAGGCGTAGCCTTTTTCGGCCAGGTATCCTTTCACGAACTGCTTGAGCGCGTATCCTGCATGGTCTGAGGCCAGACCGACGGTCTTCACTTCCATAATCAGAGCATTGCCTTGACTTGGTCGTACACGTTCCGGGCCGTGAAACCGAGCTTTTCATCAAGCACCTTGTAAGGAGCCGAGAAACCGAAGCTTTCCAGGCCGAACACCTTGCCGTTGGCGCCTACCAGCCCTTGGAGGTTGACGGGCAGGCCGGCGGTGAGGCCGAATATCTTGGCGCCGGCGGGCAGGATTTCTTCCTGGTAACACGGGCACTGGCTGCGGAACAAGCCCTCCGAGGGGCAGCTCACGACGCGCACTTTCACGCCGTCGGCACGCAACAGGGCGGCACCGGCCACGAGCGTGGATACCTCGGAGCCCGAGGCCGCGAGGATGACGTCGGGATTCTCGTCGGAGCCCGCCACGACGTAAGCACCTTTGGCCGCCTGGCTGTAATCGTTCCCTTCCGGCAGCATCTCGATGTTCTGGCGGGAGAGGATGAGGGCGGACGGCGTGTCGGTGTTCTCCATGGCGAGCTTCCAGCAAGCCGTGGTTTCCTCTGCGTCCGCGGGACGAAGCACGAGGAGGGAGTTCTGGCCGCGGTGGTTCTTCAGCTTCTCCATCAGGCGGATTTGGGCTTCCTGTTCCACCGGCTCGTGGGTCGGGCCGTCCTCGCCCACCCGGAACGCGTCGTGCGTCCAGATGAACTTCACGGGCACCTGCATCAAGGCCGCCATGCGC
>CAYPMY010000016.1:0-26508 GCA_964412085.1 uncultured Paraprevotella sp.
TATTGACGTGCGCCGGAAGCGAGGGGGCGGATTTTTCTGAAATGACTATTGGGGCGGGTGTGAGCGTGCACCCGCCCCATTGCTTTATCCGGGACTGCGATTTCCGTGCGATGCAAGGCAATAAAAAGGGGAAAATCCTGTTTTTTCAAAGTAAAACGGTTGTAGGGACAGTGGACGCGAAGGGGAAACTGATAGGGCTTGTCTTGGTATTGGGCTTGCTGCCCCAGTGGGGCAAGGCTCAGTACGACCCGTCTTTCGTCAATTATTGGGCCATGGTCCCCTTTTACAACCCCGCGGCGACGGGGCAGTCCCCCATGCTGAACTTTCAAGGAGCGTACAGCATGCAGATGACCGGCTTTGAGAACGCTCCCGCCGTAATGTATGCCTACGTGGATTTGCCGTTGTTCTTCATCAGCGCGAGGCACGGCGCCGGGGCGGGGTTCACCAACGACCAGATAGGTCTGTTCAAGCACCAGAAGTTCTTTCTGCAATATGCTTACCACCAGCCCTTATGGGGAGGCAGACTGAGCGGGGGCGTCCATTTGTCCTTGCTCAGCGAGGCATTCGACGGGGGCGAGTTGGACTTGGGAGAGTCCGGCGACCCTGCTTTTCCCTCGGCTGAGGCCAACGGGGCCGGTTTCGACATGAATGTCGGTATCCAGTATGCCCGTAAGTCATGGTACGCAGGTCTCGCCATGATGCATTGTACATCGCCCGCCATCGCGTTAGGGGATGAAAAAGAGAACGAATTCAAGGTCTCTCCTTCTTATTATCTGACAGGCGGGTACAATATCCGGCTTAAAAGTCCGTTATATACCATACATGCGACCGCCATGTTGCGTTCCGATGCCGTGGGTTTCCGTGCGGATATGACGGGGCGCGTCGCTTACCATGGCAGCAAGCATGAGTTGTACGGCGGAGTGTCGTATAGTCCGACGAATTCGGTCAGTTTCCTCTTCGGCGGCGACTTCCATGGCGTCAATCTCGGCTATGCGTACGAGATGTACACGGCCGGCATCGGGGCTTTGAACGGCAGTCACGAGCTCGTCGTCGGCTATAAGTCGGAGTTGAATCTGTTTAAGAAAGGGAAGAATAAACATAAAAGCGTAAGAATATTATAATAATGAATATGAAGTGTTGCGGGTTGATATGGGGAATAATGGCAGGTCTGGCGTCCAGTTCTTGTCTGGGCTCCCGTTCGGCATCCACCGCCGCGGGTGGAGAAGTGACCGGTGTCGGGGGAACGGCCTACAGTGAACCGAATCCTTACGGGATGGTCTTCGTGAAGAAAGGTTCATTGAAAATCGGCACGGAAGAAACCGATTCCTTGTGGGGGATGACCATTCCCACCCGGGAAATCTCGGTCGACGGCTTCTGGATGGACGCTAACGAGGTGTCGAATGCCAAATATCGCCAGTTCGTCTTTTGGGTGCGCGACTCTATCATCCGCGAGCGCCTGGCCGATCCGGCATACGCGGGCGACGAGACGTACAAGATAGAGGAGGACAAGTTCGGGAACCCTGTGGCTCCTTATTTGAACTGGAAAAAGCCGATACCCTGGAAACGCCCGAACGAAGACGAGCTGAGGGCAATAGAAAGCGTATATGTGACGAATCCCGTTACGGGGGAGCGGATGTTGGACGCACGCCAGATGAATTACCGCTACGAGGTGTTCGACTATACCGCCGCCGCCTTGCGCAAGCACCGCCTGAATCCGGAGGAACGCAACCTGAATACCGACTATGCCGCTGATGCGGGCGAAGTGGTCATGATATCCAAAGACACGGCTTACATAGACGACGAAGGGCGTATCGTGCGCGAGACCGTCTCCCGTCCGCTTTCGGGACTGCATGACTTCCTGAACACTTATATCGTGAACGTTTATCCGGACACGACATGTTGGGTGAACGATTTTTCCAACGCGGAAAACGAGCGTTACATGTTGCAATACTTCTCCAATCCGGCTTATGACGATTATCCGGTGGTCGGTGTGACATGGGAACAGGCCAATGCTTTCTGCAACTGGCGCACGGAATTCCTGAAACGCGGCATGGGGGCAGTCGCCGGCCAGATACAGCCTTACCGTCTGCCGACGGAGGTGGAATGGGAATTTGCCGCACGTGGCCCCCAAGGGACCTTGTTCCCGTGGGAGACGAAAGGGGTGAAAAGCGAGAAAGACTGTTATTATGCCAACTTCAAGCCCGACCGCGGGGATTATACGGACGACGGAAGCCTGATAACGTCCAAGTGCGGTTCTTATTCGGCTAATTCCAACGGCTTGTTCGACATGGCGGGGAATGCGGCGGAATGGACGAGCACGGTGTATACCGAATCGGGCGTGGACGGCATGAGCGACATGAACCCGGAGCTGAAATACAACGCCGCGAAGGAAGACCCTTATCGTCTGAAGAAGAAATCGGTGAGGGGCGGTTCCTGGAAAGACCCGGAATCCATGATACAGTCCGTATGGCGTTCATACGAATATCAAAATCAACCGCGTTCGTACATCGGTTTCCGTTGTGTACGTTCCGTGTCGGGGACAACCAACAAACGTAAATGAAAAGGACAAAAGAAGTGAAAATATGGACGAGAACAGAAAAAACATAATTATCCGCATTCAGGATTGGATAGAGTCGATACATGGGCAGACATTCCTGAATTACGCGTACAGCTGGGGAGCGGCCGTGGTCATTCTTGGAGCTTTGTTCAAGCTGACTCATATTCCCGGGGCCAATGCGATGTTGTTCATCGGCATGGGGACGGAAGTCCTTGTGTTTTTCATTTCCGGCTTCGACCGCCCGGCAGGGCTGAGACACGATGAAGCCCGGACGGTGTTCGGCTCGGACGAAGAGGAATGGGAAGACGGGCCGGACGAAGAGGACGGGACAGAGGGACAAGCCGAGGCCGCGCATGACGGGGCATACCAACCGGCGGCCGTGCCCGGAGGGGAAGTTCCTCGGCCGGTTGTCGTGGGAGGGCCTGTCGTAATCGGAGGAAACGGAGGCATCCCCCCACTCGGAGCGGAGGCGGCTTCTGCGGCCACGGCGGCAGGCGCGGGAGGCGAGTTCCAAGGCGCACTGGGCGGAGAGGGGCGGCAGGCGCTGGATATAAAGGCTTTGGCCGACATGGTGAATGCTTCCAATGCGGAGCTTTTTGCCAAAGTGCTTGAAGATGCCCGTAACGCTTGTGCTCCCGGGATGAAGGAAGCGGCCGAAAGCTATGTGGAAGAACTGAAGACGTTGACCGAAACGTTGGCGCGCGTGTCCGAACAAGCTGAACACATGACGCGTGACTCCAAGGAGATGGACAATCTGAACCGTACGCTGACGGGTATCAATACGATATACGAGATGCAGCTGAAGAGCATCAGCACGCAGGTGGGCACGATAGACCAAATCAACGAGCAGACCCGCAAGATGGCGCGCCAGATAGAAGAATTGAACAGCATTTACAACCGTATGATTCAGGCCCTGACGGTGAACATGAGGCATACGCCGGGCGGCTCGGTAACAGAATGAACGGATTAACCAGAAAGGAATACGAAATGGCATCCCGGCAAGATAGAATGTCTCCGCGTCAGAAGATGATCAACCTCATGTATGTGGTGCTGATGGCCATGTTGGCCTTGAATGTGTCTTCCGACGTGTTGAACGGTTTTTCATTGGTAGAAGACAGCCTTCTGCGGACTACTGCGAACGCTTCTGCGTCCAACGAAGCCATTTATGAGGATTTGCAGGGACAGATGGAGGCCAATCCGGCCAAAGTGAAGGAATGGTTCGACAAGGCACGATACGTGAAGAGAATCTCGGATTCCTTGTATGATTATGCGGAAGCCCTGAAAGTCAGCATCGTGAAACAGGCAGACGGGGAAGACGGCGACGTGAAGGACGTACAGAACAAGGAGGACTTGGAGGCGGCTTCCCATGTGATGCTGGCTCCGCGCAGGGGAGAGGGGCAGAGATTGTTCGCGGCCATCAACAGTTTCCGTGAAAGCATCGTCGGCATGCTGGCGGACGACGCGCAGAAGAAAATCATTGCAGACAACCTGAGTACGGAAGTCCCGGACAAGGCCGGCACTTTGGGGAAGAATTGGCAGGAGTACATGTTCGAGAATACGCCGGTGGCCGCGGCCGTCACTTTGCTTTCCAAATTGCAGAGCGACGTGCGTTATGCCGAAGGAGAGGTGCTTCATGCCCTGGTGTCCAACATAGACATGAAAGACTTGCGTGTGAACGAGCTGAATGCGTTTGTGATACCGGCTTCGCGCACGGTGGTACAAGGGGGGAAGTTCAGTGCCCAGATCATCATGGCCGCCGTGGATACGACCCAACGTCCGACGGTTTATGTCGGCGGACGGCAAATCACCTCGCCGGGCGGGCTGTATGAGACCGTTTGCGGCAGTACGGGCGATTATACGCTGAAAGGTTATATCGAGATGATGGACGGGCGCGGCCAGATGGTGCGCAGGGATTTCTCTCAGCCTTACACCGTGGTGGCTCCTTCGGCTACGGTGTCGGCAGACTTGATGAACGTGTTGTATGCCGGATACGAGAACCCCATGAGCGTGTCTGTCCCCGGAGTCCCGGCCAACAAGGTGGTGGCTTCCATGAGCGGAGGAGTGCTGCAGCCCACGGGAGCGGGCAGATACATAGCCCGTCCGGCAGAAGTCGGCAAAGATGCCGTGATTACGGTCAATGCCGATATGGAGGGGCGTATGCAGAAGATGGGCCAGTTTGCCTTTCGTGTACGTAAGTTGCCCGACCCCTCGGCCTACATAGAGTATGCGGCGGAAGGGGGCAACAACCGTTTCCGTGGCGGGCGCTTGTCCAAACAAGTGTTGATGGGAACGAAAGGCATCGGCGCGGCCATTGATGACGGGCTTTTGAATATCGAATTCCAGGTGCAAGGTTTCGAGACGGTGTTTTTCGACAATATGGGCAATGCCGTGCCGGAAGTGTCGAACAGCGCGTCTTTCACCGAGCGGCAACGCGCGATGTTCCGTTCGCTGGGACGCGGGAAACGGTTCTATATCTCCCGCATAAGAGCCGTAGGCCCCGACAAGGCAGAGCGGATGCTTGACGGTTCCATGGAAGTGATTGTCAACTAATGAATGGATGGAAATGAAGACCATGAGTAAAAATAAGATAAGGATGAGACGTCTGTTTTTTGTTTTGTTAGGAGTTGCCCTGTATATGCAGGCTGAGGCGCAGCCAGCCCGCCGCAGGGTGAAACCCGATGATGCAGACAAGGCCGAGAAAACCGCGGACCGTGCCAGTCTGCAGTTCCCCGCGGCGGTGGAAGTGCCTGAGGGCGTGGTGTGGCGTCGCGACGTGTATCGTCAGTTGGATCTGGCATCGGACAAGAACGCCCCCCTGTATTATCCGGTGGAGCCTTCCGCAGGCCAGATAAACTTGTTCACGTATCTGTTCGATTTGTTGCTGACGGGAAAGATTGCGGCATACCAATATAAGCTTGACGGCAACGAGTCTTTTACCCCGCGAGACAAGGTGGACGTGAAAGAGTTGCTGGAACGCTATCATATATATTACGAGGAGCAGAACGGGCGGCTCCGCGTGAATGCCAGCGATATTCCCTCGGCCGAAGTTTCCCGCTATTATATAAAGGAGAGTGCTTATTTCGACCAGAGGACTTCGACGTTCCGCACGAAAGTCACGGCTTTATGCCCGGTGCTTATGCGGGGAGATGATTTCGGCGGAGAAGCTACCCCGTATCCTTTGTTCTGGCTCAAATACGATGATGTCAGCACGTATTTGGCCCGTCACGTGATGATGGCGAGCAATTATAACAACGTGACGAACATGACGGCGGCGGATTATTTCTCCATGAACCTGTATGACGGAAAGATTTATAAGACAAACAACATGCAAGGGAAGGTGCTGGCCAACTATTGTAAGACGGACAGTGCCATGGCCAGCGAACAGAAGCGGATAGAGAAACAGCTTTCCGACTTTGAGAAACATGTCTGGGGGCAAGAAGACTCGGTGGCCGTAGATTCGACGGCGGCCAAGGAGGCCGTGAAAACGAAGAAGGAGAAAGCCTCCCGGGGCACGCGCAACTCACGCCGTGCCCAGGCATCGTCGGACGACAACCAGAAAAAGGCAAAGGCAGAAAAGACCAAGGCTTTCAGGACGCGCAGGGGCAGTTCCGGGAACTCGGGGCCTTCTACGCCCAGAGTGACCGTGCGCAGGCAACGTAGATGACAAGAAGACATATATTCCCGGAAAAAGTTGAAAGTACGGCAGATTGTTGTTATCTTTGTTTTCCGATAAGAGACAAAAGGCAGACTTCTATGAAGAAATCAAGTGTGATATTGACGTGCATGGCGGCATTCCTATGGACTACGCCGGCCGACGCGCAGATTAAGTGGGGACTTGACGGGGGCGTGAACATGAGTAAGGCGAGCATAAAAGGAGGAGGGCACTCGTTCGGTTCTTCCAACCGCACGGGGTGGTTCGTCGGGCCGAAGGTGCAGGCCACCATGCCCGTAATCGGCTTGGGGATGGATGCCTCTCTCCTTTATTCCCAAAAATACATGAGACTGGATGCGGACGGGGAACATTATCCCCGCAAATCCATGTCCTACTTGGAGGTTCCCATCAACTTAAGGTACAATTACGGTTTTAACGGGCTCGTCGGCGTGTATGTGGCGACGGGGCCGCAATACAACTGGTGCCTGGGAAGTCGCAATCTGAAGGACACCGATGGAAGCATAGGAAGACTGAAACGTTCCGCGTTCAGCTGGAACGTCGGTGGCGGTGTGACCTTGCTCAGCCATTTCCAGGTAGGAGTGACGTACAATGTCGCCTTGGGCGAGACGGGGAAAGTGCGCGACGAGGGCATCGTAAAGGATTTCGACGTGAAGAACAACACGGTGCAGGTCCGTCTGTCTTACCTTTATTGACCTTGTCCGGGAGTTGCCTTGTCGGCATTCGGAAGCCGTCTGCACGAAAGCGGGCGGCTTCCTTTTTCCCGACCTGCTTCTTTCCATCATTTTCGTAACGCATCAAGATTCGTGCGCATGAAGTTTGTAGATGTCATCCTTCCCCTTCCTCTGCCAGCTGCTTATACATACGCTTTGCCCGAGGAATGGCAAGAGGCGGTGCGGCCGGGCTGCAGGGTTATCGTGCCGTTCGGAGCCAAAAAGTTTTATACGGCTATCGTGATTGAAGTACACGGGCGGCAACCGCAAGGTTATGCCGTGAAAACCGTGTGGGAGACACTTGATCAGTCTCCCGTCTTGCTCCCGGTGCAGTTGGATTTTTGGAGGTGGCTGGCGGACTATTACCTTTGTGCCGTGGGGGACGTGTATAAGGCCGCCCTGCCGTCCGGCATGAAATTGGAAAGCGAGAGCAAGGTGGCGGTGAACAGTGAATATGCGGGAAATGCCGTTTTGTCGGAACGGGAACAACGGGTCGTCACTTTGGTCTCGAGGCGTTCCGGGTCGACCGTGACGCAACTTCAAAAAGAATGTGGGGATTTTCGGGCGTTGCGGGTAGTGAGGTCTTTGGTGGACAAGGGAATCCTTGCCATGAAAGAGGAAATCAAACGCAGCTACAAGCCGCGTTCGGAAGTGCATGTGCGCTTGTCGGATACCTATTTCGACGAGGACAAACTTCATGAATTGCTTGACGGTTTGGGAAGAGCCCCCAGGCAACAGTCCCTTTTGTTAAAGTATTTAGAGCTGGCTGCTGCCGGAACGGCTTTCCGGTTGCGTAATCCGAAGTTGCTGGAGGAGGTGGGGCGGAAAGCCCTGATAGGAGAAGCCGGCAGCAGTCTGGCGGCTTGTCGTGCTTTGGAAGAGAAAGGCGTATTGGAAGCCTATCCGTACGAGACAGGCCGTTTGGCGCATACGGGAGTAACCGGCACGATTGGCGTTTCCCCTTTGAGTGAGGCTCAGGCAAAGGCGTTCCGGGAACTGGAAGAAGCCTTTGCCCGTCATCCGGTATGCCTGCTTCACGGGGTGACATCGAGCGGGAAGACTGAGGTTTACATTCATCTGGTCCGTCGGATGATAGCCGAAGGGAAACAGGTGCTTTACTTGGTGCCGGAGATTGTGTTGACCACCCAGTTGACGGACAGGTTACATCGCGTGTTCGGCAACCGTATGGGCGTGTATCATTCCAAGTTTCCCGATGCCGAACGTGTCGAGATCTGGCAAAAACAGTTGTCCGGAAAGCCTTACGATATTATTGTGGGCGTCCGTTCGTCGGTTTTCTTGCCTTTCCGGCATCTGGGGCTGGTCATCGTGGACGAGGAGCATGAACAATCTTACAAACAGCAGGATCCTGCTCCGCGTTACCACGCACGGAATGCCGCAATCATGTTAGCCCGGATGCACGGTGCCCATACATTGCTCGGCACAGCGACTCCGGCGTTGGAGACTTATTATAACGCCCGTATGGGCAAATACGGATTAGTGGAGTTGACCGAACGTTTCGGGCAGGTGCGTTTGCCGGAAGTCGAAGTGGTGGACATCAAAGAGCTGCGACGCAAAAGGCGCATGGAAGGCCCGTTTTCACCACGGTTGTTGGAAGAGATGCGCCGGGCATTGGAAAACAAGGAACAGGTCATACTATTCCAGAACCGGAGAGGTTACGCCCAGATGATGGAATGCCATGCGTGCGGTTGGGTGCCCAAGTGCAAGAACTGCGATGTCAGCCTGACGTACCATAAGGGACTGAACCAGTTGGCTTGCCATTATTGCGGTTACACGTGTAACGTGCCGACGCGCTGCCCGGCCTGTGGAGGTACGGATTTGGTGCGGCGGGGGGTCGGCACGGAAAAGGTGGAAGATGCCGTGCGTCATGTCTTTCCGGATGCCGCCGTAGCCCGGATGGATTTGGATACGACCCGCATGCGTTCGGCATACGAAGGAATCTTGGAGGGTTTTCAGAGCGGGAAGACCGATGTGCTTATCGGGACGCAGATGGTGACCAAGGGGTTGGATTTCGAGCGGGTCAGCGTGGTCGGCATATTGGATGCCGACGCCATGTTTAACATCCCGGACTTCCGAAGTTTCGAGCGCGCCTTCCAGCTGATGGCACAAGTGGCCGGGCGCGCCGGACGCCGCCGCAGGCAGGGACGCGTCATCCTGCAGACCAAAAGCCCGGATCTGCCTCTCGTCCGTCAAGTGACGGAACATGACTATTTCGGGTTGTACGCCGGACAGATGGAAGAGCGTCGGATGTTTGTTTATCCTCCCTTTTGCCGTTTGATTTATGTCTATATGAAGCATAAGCAGGCGAATGTGCTCGACCAACTGGCTGCTGAAATGGGAACCCGTCTGCGCCAAGTTTTCGGTTCCCGTGTCTTGGGACCTGACGCGCCGCCCGTGGCACGAATCAAGTCGCTCTATATCCGTAAGATCGTAGTGAAAGTGGAACGCGGGGCATCCCTGTCCAAAGTCCGGGAACAGCTGCTTTGTCTCCGCCAACGCCTGATGGCACATCCCGGTTATCGCAGCGCACAAATCTATTACGACGTGGACCCCGTGTAAGTGCGGACACTTATTCCTTTTTCAGTTCCGGATAGCTGATACGTGTGTGATAAACGGTTTTCAGCTTTTCCTTGAACACGTCTTTGGCCACCGTGATGTCGCGGAAAGTGATGGGGCAGTCTTTGAACAATCCGTCCTGCACTTGTCCGTCCACGATTTTATCTACCAGATTGCTGATGCTGTCTTCCGTGTATTCGTTCAGGCTTCTGGAAGCGGCTTCCACGGAATCCGCCATCATCAGGATGGCTTGTTCCAGCGTGAACGGGTCAGGGCCGGGGTAAGTGAAAAGCGATTCGTCCACCGGTTGGCCCGGGTTCTGGTTCTTGTATGAAGTCAGGAAGTATTTGGTCTTGCCTTTGCCGTGGTGCGTCGAGATGAAATCCTTTATGACTTGCGGCAGGTTGTATTTGTCGGCCAGCCTGAGTCCGTCCCTGACATGGCTGATGACAATCGCCGCGCTCTGCTCTTGACTGATGCGGTCGTGGGGGTTGAAGTTGTTCTGGTTTTCCGTGAAGTAGGCAGGATTGTTCATCTTTCCAATGTCGTGGTACAAGGCCCCGGCTCTGGCCAGCAACGCCTTGGCACCGATTTTATTCGCCACCTCAGTGGCCAGGTTCGCCACTTGCATGGAGTGTTGGAATGTGCCCGGTGCCACTTCCGAGAGCCGTTTCAGCAGTTCGTTGTTGGTGTTGGACAGTTCCACGAGGCTTACGTTGGACGTAAACCCGAAGGCTTTCTCGAACAAGAACAGCAAAGGATAGGCGAAGAGCAGGAAGATGCCGTTGATGGCGATGCAGATGTACATGCCGTATTCCAGCCGCGTAAAGTCTTTTGCGTGGATGAGTTCCATGCTTAAATAGCAAACCAATGACGCCAGCGTGACATAAAAGGCCGAACGGATGAGCTGCGAGCGTTGCGACAGTTCGCGGAGGCTATAGACGGCCACCATCCCGGCCACCAGTTGCGTGGCGATGAACTCGTAAGGTGATTTCAGGGAAATGGCGCAAATGAGCAAGGTCGCCACGTGGATGACGAAAGCCGTGCGGGAATCCATGAACACGCGGATGAGGATGGGCACGATGGCATAGGGGATGATGTACACGTTGAACAGGTTCTGCTTGATGAGGAACGAAGTGACCAACGGGTAGATGACCGGCATGGACGCGATGAACAGGATGTGGCGCGTGTCTGCCAGATAGTCGCGCCGGAACAGGCCAAAGTATAGCGTGAGGCAGATGGTGATGATGACCACGTAAAGTATCTGGCCGGAGAGTACCGTGCGCGACTGCATCTTGGACGTGTTGTGCCGGGCATACTCTTTTTCCAGGGATTGGAGGATTTCGCAGGTCTTCTTGTCCACGATTTCGCCCCGGTCTATGATTTTCTGCCCGCTCATGACCATCCCGGACGAATAGGAAAGCGACGAGAGCAGGTCTTTCCGCGACGCGTCGGACTTTTCCTTGTCGAAGACGAGATTGGAGGCGATATAGTCGTCCAGGTCGCATTTGCGTAGTATCTTACGGTCATAACGCAGGCTGTCAGCACCCAAGTCCATAAGGTGTTCGTAGGCCGTTTTTTGCGAGAACACCTGCCCCATCTGCAACCTTTTCGATTTGTTTTGCGAGAATATGCGTATGCCGGACACGTTTTCCGAGCGCATGAGGTCGAAATCCTCGGTGTCCATCACGCCCCGCGAATAAATCCATTCCAGTTTCCTTACCACATAATCCACGTATGCGGGAGGCATGACGGCCGGGATCTTCCCTTCTGTGTCCGCCTTGAATCTTTCGATTTGCGCCGCCCCGGTCTCGGGTATGATGGCGAAGTAAGGCTCGTAATAGCGTAATATGCTGTCTTGTTCCGCCTTGATGGTTTTCGCGTTTTTGTGTATAGGGAAGTCGAAGGTCGCGATGAGCTGGCTGTAACGCCAGGGCTTGTTCACGTCGAACTGGTAGGCCGAGCGTTCGTCGCGCGGCATATACAGGCATACGACGAACAAGGCGGCTGCCGTGATGACGATTCTATAAATCAATGCCTTTGGGGTAAGGCTGTTTTGTTGGTTATGTCTGCCCATTCCTCTTCCCGTGTTTTCACAAGGCGAAAATACGAAAAAATACGGGATGTTTGAATAAAAAGTAGTATTTTCGCACGATATTCACAAATGTTGTTATGGCACAGAGGAAAGTGAGGGTACGTTTCGCTCCCAGCCCCACGGGAGCCTTGCATATAGGGGGTGTCCGCACGGCCTTGTACAATTATCTTTTTGCGCGCCGGCACGGCGGAGAGTTCATTTTACGTATCGAGGACACGGACACCAGCCGGTTTGTTCCGGGAGCGGAAGAATACATCTTGGAGTCTTTCCGTTGGCTGGGCATACCTTTCGACGAGGGAGTGGGTTTCGGGGGGGAATATGGCCCTTACCGTCAGTCGGAACGCCGGGACATTTACAAGAGATACGTGCAAGTGTTGCTGGACACCGGCAAGGCCTATGTCGCGTTCGATACGCCCGAAGAGCTGGAGGCCAAGCGGCGGGAAATCCGGAATTTCCAGTATGACGCCTCTACGCGCGGCATGATGCGCAATTCGCTGTCGTTGCCGTCCGGCGAGACGGAGCGGTTGCTGGCCGAAGGCCGGCAGTACGTCGTCAGGTTCAAGACGGAGCCGGGAGAGGTCGTGCATGTGGACGACATGATTCGCGGAGACGTGGCCGTCAGCTCTTCCGTTCTCGATGACAAGGTGCTTTACAAGAGTGCCGACGAGTTGCCGACCTACCATCTGGCCAACATCGTGGACGACCATCTGATGGAGGTGACCCACGTGATTCGCGGTGAGGAATGGCTGCCCTCGGCTTCGCTTCACGTTTTACTTTACCGTGCGTTCGGTTGGGCGGACACGATGCCGAAGTTCGCCCATCTGCCCTTGCTGCTCAAGCCCGACGGGAAGGGGAAACTGAGCAAACGCGACGGCGACCGTCTCGGCTTTCCGGTTTTCCCTCTCGAATGGCACGACCCCGCGACGGGCGAAGTGTCCTCGGGCTATCGCGAGAGCGGCTATCTGCCGGAGGCTGTCATCAATTTCCTGGCCTTGCTGGGTTGGAACCCGGGCACCGACAGGGAAATCATGTCATTGGACGAACTGGTGGAACTTTTCGACATCACCAAATGCAGCAAGGGCGGTGCCAAGTTCGATTACGTGAAGGGATTGTGGTTCAATCGCGAACATATCCTGATGAAGGACAACAAAGAATTGGCTCCCGCCTTCGACAAGATACTGCGCGAGAATGGGATAGAAGCGCCGATGGGACGCGTAGAAGCCGTGGTGGGCATGATGAAGATGAAGAAAATCAATTTCATCAAGGAACTGTGGCCTCTTTGCGACTTCTTCTTCATCGCCCCGGAAAGGTACGACCGCGAGGATAAGTTCGTGCGGAAGAATTGGACGGAAACGGCGGCGGCCGACATGACCGGGCTGGCCGCCTTGCTGGAAAGTCTGGACGATTTCTCGGAAGAGGGGCTGGAAGAAGCCGTGGGCCGTTGGGCGGAAAGGACGGGCAAGAAGCCCTGGAATCCCTGGCGCGTGGCCTTGGTGGGTACAGGAAAGGGACCCGACATGTATGAGCTTTCGGCTTTCCTTGGGAAAGAGGAGACTTTACGTAGAATGCGCAAGGCCGTGGAGATTTTGAAATGATATATTCAATCGCGCTTTACCTGTATGCCCTGGCGGTCGTATTGGCCTCGCCTTTCCGTAAGAAAGCGTGGCTGATGGTGAAAGGGCAATGGAACACTTTCCGTGTCTTGCGGGAAAAAATCCGCCGGGAGGAAATGTATGTCTGGTTCCATGCCGCCTCCTTGGGCGAGTTCGAACAGGGGCGTCCGCTGATGGAACGGTTGCGGCGGGAGCACCCGGAGTACAAGATATTGCTGACCTTTTTCTCTCCTTCGGGTTATGAGGTGCGCAAGGACTACGAGGGGGCGGACGTGGTGTGCTATCTCCCGTTCGATACGCCGGGCAACGTGCATGGCTTTTTGCGGCTGGCCCGTCCGCGTATGGCGTTCTTCATTAAATACGAGTTTTGGAACAATTACCTGCATGCTTGCCGCCGCCGGCAGATTCCGGTGTACAGCGTGAGCAGTATTTTCCGTGAGGGACAGGTGTTTTTCCGCTGGTATGGGCGCGGTTACAGCGATGTGTTGCGCTGTGTGACCCATTTCTTCGTGCAAAACGAGGCTTCGCGCGAATTGCTGGCACGCAAGGGCATCACGAACGTCACTGTGGCCGGGGACACCCGTTTCGACCGTGTGCTTGACATCTGCCGGCAGTCCGGGGATTTGCCGTTGGTGAAGGCTTTCAAGCAAGATGCCAAGGTTTTGGTGGCTGGAAGCTCGTGGGAGCGGGATGAAGATTTGATCGTCCCTTACTTCAACGTTCATCCGGAAATGAAACTGGTGCTGGCACCCCATGTGGTCAGCGAAGACCATCTGAAGGAGATAGAAGAGAAGTTGGCCCGTCCGTTTGTGCGCTACTCCCGTGCCAGGGAGGAAAGTGCCGCTCATGCCGATTGCCTGATTATCGACGGTTACGGCTTGCTCTCGTCCGTCTACCGTTACGGCGAGATGGCCTACGTGGGCGGCGGGTTCGGCGTGGGCATCCATAACGTGTCCGAGGCGGCGGTATATGGCGTGCCCGTGCTTGTCGGCCCGAACAACCGCAAGTTCCGTGAGGCGCGAGACCTGTTGCGCGAGGGCGGTTGCTTGGAAGTGACGGATGCGGACACCTTCGGCCGGACGATGGATCGTCTGCTTTCCGACGGGGAATTCCTGGCGGAACGGGGACGGATTGCCGGACAGTATATCGCGCGGAACGCCGGAGCGTCGGATTTGATTTTCGACAGCGTGAGATTCTGAAAGGCGAATCGGATGGGAACAAGTCGGAAGGAGCGGGCTTTTGTCCGCTCCTTTTTGTATGCCGGATGGCCGGAAACGGGCAAGAGACGGCCTCTTCTGTACGTCCGGTTCCGGGAAGGAGGGAGAAAAAAGCGGTGTCTCGGGGGCGTTTCCGGGGAGTCTTCCCCGTTTTTTCGGGGGCTTTTGCCTTTCGTTTGAAGCAGGTTGGAAAATCGTTCTGCCCCAAACGGGAAACCATCCTCTTGGGATTGAAAGGCCGAAGTGTCCCGACCGGTCTTAAGACTCCTTTCCCCCGCTATTTGCATGGGCTTCTCGGCCCGGAACACAAGAGTAGCATGATGATTCGTATTCCCTTGTTTTTCGTGTCACGGCGGAAGCACCGCCGCCCGATCCTGCTGAGGTTGCGGCCGCAGATGTCGCCGGAATACGGTATGCGGGCTTTCTTTTCGTATGACGGGCGACCGCGCGGCTGGCGTATTCCCCTTTGCTTTCCTGACGGGGGCGGGAATCCGGTTTTGAAGCCGTCTTGATGATTGTGCCGTGAGGACATAAGAGGGAAAGAGGGCCGTTGCCGCATGAATGCGCAGGGCGGCCTTTCGGGGGCAGTCCTTGTCCCCCTTGATTCCCTGCCGCCCAAGGTCTCACCATGCGGTGGCACCAACGATTCCCGCCCCTGCCGGAAACTGGATTCCGGCAGGGGCGGGTTCCCGTTGCGGGGACGCCGCGCGTCCTCCGCAAGCCTGACCCGGGCGGGTCTTGTCACTCTTTTTTCGGCTGGAACTCGAACGTGCCCTTTATGGGAATGGTCGGGCCGTCCGTTATCTTGATTTTCAGTCCTTCGGGAATCTTGTAGGTGGTGGCCGTCTTTATGTTCTTTATCTCTTCAGTGGCTTTCACGTAGATGGTAGGCAACGTCGGTACAGGCCTGCCGCCTTTTTCCACCAATTCCAGCGTCACGCTCTCAGGACTCCCTTCGGTGCTGCCTTCCTTGGCGCATATCATGCTTCCGTCCAACGTCAGTGCCTTGTAGTAAACGGCGTAAGCCATCCATGTCATGACCTTGCCCCACGAGCCGTCGAAGAACTTGGTTATCTCTTCGTCCGTGTAAGGCAGTTTCTTGCCCTTGGGGTACTGCGGGTTAGCCGACAAGTAAATCAGCGGGTAGCCGCTGCCGTTGGTTTGGTGGGCCGTGTACGCCGTGTCTTGGAGGTCGGTCGGCATCACGACGTCTTCCAGCGTGACTTCGTGCGTGCTACTTGGGCCGACGAACTTGAGAGTCCCGTCCACGGTGACGCCTTTCGCGCCCGAAGTCTTGATTTCGGAGTTCTCTCCCCTCTTTAACTTGACGGTGTGCTCTTCCTCGCAGTACTTGAATCCCTTGACGAGGAAAGCGAGATGGCCGGAGACGGTGGTGGCGGTGATGTCCAGGCCGCCTTCGTCTTTCACTATATTCTCGTCGCCGCTCTCGATTTCCCACTTCGTGCCGTCGGCGAACAGCTGCCGGATGTCATCGCCGGACAGTTTGCTGCTGCCCTTTTCGTCACTCAGCGAGGCGGAGGCGGAAGTGTACGTGGCCGACTCGGATGTCCAGCCCGCCCGTATCCCGTAGTTCCACTTGTCGGAGTTCCACGCCACCTCGGCGGTGACGGTGTAGCTTTGGGGAAGAACCAGCACTTGTGCCTTGAGGCTGACGACGTCGACACTTCCGCTCCCTTTCTTCATCGTCAGCTTATAGGTGGCATACCATGTAGCCCCCACTATGGCATCGGTGGCGGAGGATTTGAGCGAGAACTGCACAATCTTGTCGCCACTTTTATCGAATTTTCCGGCCAATTGGCCCGTAGTACCATCTTGTCCCTTCGTCAGTTCTCCGGTCAGGTCGCCGTCCCATTCGTACTTGGCCTTGGCCTCTTCCAGCGACATCACCGTCTCGCCGTCGTCATAGACCGCTTCGTAGCCATCCATCACTTTGATGGGTGTCGTGTCGTCATACCTGAGCGTGTATTCCACCACGTCGTTGCGGCTGACCTTGGAATAGGAACCGTCGGCTTCTTTCTTGGCCACGTAGAAACGGTCGGTAAGGTCTTCTCCCTCCTTTACCACGGTGGTGTAGGGCGAGACGAACTCCGTCAGCACGCCGCTCTTCTTGTCCTCGTGCTTGATGCAGAGGGCCACGGCGAGGTCTTCGTGCGTGAAGTCGTGTTCGTTGTCCACGGTGACGAGAATTTCGCCCTCGCGCGTGCCGGCTTCCACCTTCACGATGTTGAATTCGTCCAGCCCGTCGTGTTGCTCGGCACGCTTGGCCATCAAGGCCTTGAGCAGGCCCGTGTTCCGGTTCGCTTCCCGTATGCGCGACACGTGTTCCTGCCAGAAGGTGTACTCCTCGGGCAGGAGGTAGGCAATCAGGCTGTCGCGGAGGTTGGCCGGGGATACCCTGTACTTGAGCTTCTTCGTCTCCGTCACCTCGATGCTGTCATTCCCGCCCTTGATGTAGGAAGCGCCGATGTGGATTTTCCCGTCGTTGGTTTCCGGCACATAGACGAGCGACTGTATGCGCCCGAGCAGTCCCTCGATCTTGCCTTCGAGGTTGCCCACGCGTTCTTCCAAGGCCGCCAGCCGGCTCTCGTATTCGCTCATCAGTTTCTTGAGCGTGTCCTGCATGGCTTTGGTGATGCGGCCGTCTTCGGCCAAGGCTTTCTCGATTACTGCGTTCACGCCGTTGAGGAAGTCCTGCGAAGCGGCGTCGAAGGGTGCTTTCACCTCTTCTTCCAGCGTCGCCAGTTCCTTCTGGAGGGCTTCGATTTGCGCGCTGTCTCCCGCCAGGGATTTAAAGATGCTGTCCATGGAACTTTTGTAGTCGCCCATGAAATTCGTGAACTGTTTGTAGAACTCGTCGTATTCCGTTTTGAGCACGTAGTTTCCGAGCGAGGCGGTCAACTCGTCTTTGGCATTGTTGATGTAGTCTTTCACTTTCTCCCCGCCGTCGAACCCTTCCAGGCTTCCGAGCGTGGTCAGCATCTCTTGTATTTGCTTGTTCAGCTCGAGCAAGGAATTTCCGTTGGTCTCGTTGGTGCTTTTAAGGTCGTCGATGGTGGTTCTCAGGTCGCCTATTTGCGATTCCAATTCCGTTTTCAAGGAGTCCAAGAGTGCCGTTTTCAAGGAGTCCAAGAGGTATTGAATGTTGCCGTCCTGTCCTTGCGAGTTTCCCGTGCCGTCTTGGATTTGTTTCTTGAGTTCGTCTACGACTCCTTCGAGGTTCTTCTGGGCTTCCTCAAGCTTGTCTACGCGTATTCCGAGCTGGGCCACCTGCGATTGGAGTTCGCTTATCTGTTCGTCGTAGGTGGAGCGGAGCTGGTCGATTTGTTCTTTCATGGCGTTGGAGATTTTCCCGTCCTCGGCCAAGGCTTTCTCGATTATCGCGCTCACGCCGTCGAGGAAGTCCTGCGAAGCGGCGTCGAAGGGGTTCTTCACTTGGCTCTGGAGCTCTTCCAATTTCTGTTCGAGCGCGTCGACTCTTGAGGCGAGCTGGCCGTCCTGTTGTCCGAGCCAGGCCAGCGAGTCGCGCACGTTGCCCATCGTGGTGTTGTAGTCGCCCATGAACGTTTTGTAGCGTTCAAAGAACTCGTTGTATTCCGTTTTGAGCACGTAGTTTCCGAGCGCGTCGGTCAGGTCTTCCCTGACCTTGTCGATGTAGTCTTTCACCTTCTCCCCGCCGTCGAACCCTTCCAGGCTGCCGAGCGTGGTCAGGATGCCATCTATTTGCGATTTCGCCGTATTCACTTGTTCCCTGAGCCCGTCCACGTCCAGTTCTTTGATGTGGCTTATGGCGTCTTCGAGGTTGTCGACGCGGGAACGCACGCTGTCGGTCAGCGCGTTCAGTTGGTCGAACTGCGTCCGCAGGTGGGCCACTTCCTGTTGTGTCTTTTGGGGGTCGCCCAATTCCGTTTCCAGTTCTTCTTGCCTTTTTTGGAGCGCTCCGATCAGCCCTTCGAGCGAAGTCTTCGCATTTTCGAGTGCGGACACCCGGGCTTCTATATTCGTACCTAATTCGCCGTTCTGACCCGGGGGAGTCGTACTTTGGTCGTCATCTGTGCAAGCCGCGAGGGCGAACGCCGTCGCCATGGCAATCCATTTCCATTTCGTCAGTTTCATCTTTGCAATTTGATAAAGGCGGATCCCACTGAATTTCTTATGTTGCCCTCGAACGGGCGGCAAGGATCCTTCATCCGCCCGTCTTGGGTGTTTCGCCTTGCAAAGTTAGCGGTTTTATTATTCCCCCCCCCGATTTAACATGAATTAACCGTGAGAATCTTCGTCCCCGCCGCATACGCGCGCCGGGAACCCTTCCGTATGGCGGATTCCGACGGCGAGGGCGTCGCAGGCGCTGTCTTGCCCCGGGCTGAACGGCGGACGTTTCCGTCCTGATGCCGCACGCTGTTACTGCCGCGTCGCCTCGTCATACTCTTCCGACGTGGTGCAGTAGCGCGTGTGCCCGGGACGGGCGTCCGAACGGCGATACCAGTCGGAGTACATGACGTAGTGCCGGGCATAGGCCGCGTTGAGCTCTTTGGCCTGTCCGGGGTCTACCTCCTTGATGAATCTGGCCGGCACGCCTCCCCACAGCTCGCCGTCGCCGATGACCGTGTTCTTCAGGACCAGCGCGCCGGCGGCCACGATGGCGCCGCGGCCGACGACGGCGTGGTCCAGGACGGTAGCCCCCATGCCGATGAGGGCTCCGCTTTTCACTTCGCAACCGTGCAGCGTGACGTTGTGCCCCACGGTCACGTCGTCGCCGATGACGACAGGAGCCTTGCCGTAAAGCGTATGCAGGCAGGAACCGTCCTGTATGTTTACGCGGTTGCCGATTCTGACGAAATGCACGTCGCCGCGCAGGACGGCGTTAAACCACACGGTGCAGTCGTCGCCCATGGTGACGTCGCCGATGATGGCCGCCCCCTCGGAGAAGTAGCAGTGCCTGCCGAACTTGGGAGCCAAGTCGTTGAGTTTCTTAATCAATGCCATGTCTTGTTTCGGAATGGTCCGTTTTTTTAAGGTTGCTGTTTGTCGACAATAGGTTTGCGGGTCGGGAAGCCGGGAGCGGGCTTCCAACGGCGGTGCCTGACTCCACGGGCCGTGCGAGCCTGGTGCGCGAGCCAAGGCGGGCGCTCCCGCTTATCGTTTGCGAGGCGGCGTCGCGTGTCCGTGAGGGCGGGTCGCCTCGCGAAGCCATGCGCGGTGTCCGTGGTCGAGCAACGGGGCCAGCCGGTCGTACACCCGGGCGTGGTAGCCGTCGAGCCATTCGGTCTCCTCCGCGTCGAGCAGGCTCCAGTCTATCGGCCCCTTGTCGATGGGACAGAGGGTGAGCGGTTCGAATTGGAGGAACGTGCCGAACTCGGTTTCCCGGTAGGGCAGGACGATCTGCGTGTTCTCGATGCGTACGCCGTGCCGCCCCTCCTTGTAGATGCCCGGTTCGTTGGTCACGGTCATGTAGGGGAGGAGTGGGGACGGCATGTAGTCCATGCGGATCTGATGGGGGCCTTCGTGCACGCACAGGCAGGAACCCACGCCGTGCCCCGTGCCGTGA
Organism: uncultured Paraprevotella sp.; assembly: GCA_964412085.1. GTDB lineage: Bacteria > Bacteroidota > Bacteroidia > Bacteroidales > Bacteroidaceae > Paraprevotella. The sequence continues at coordinate 20,006 of CAYPMY010000016.1, forward strand.
AGATAGTTGACGCCCTCCTGCCACATGGCGTAGCGGGCGCAAGCGTCGAGCTGCGTGCCGCTGCAACCTTGCGGGAACTTGGCACGGGCCAGCCGGATGTGCCCTTTCAGGACCAAGGTATAGTCGTGCCGTTCTTCTTCGCTCGTCGGGCCGAGGGCGATGGTGCGGGTGATGTCCGTCGTGCCGTCTTCGTACTGTGCCCCCGAGTCGAGCAGCAACAGCCCTTCCGGCCGGAGTTCCGAATCGGTCTCCGGGGCAGGCTCGTAATGGACCACGGCGCCATGGCGGGCGTATCCGGCAATGGTGTCGAAGCTGTTCCCGCAAAACAGTTCCTGCTCGCCGCGCAGCTCCTCCAGTTTGCGGCAGACGCCGAGCTCCGTCTGTCCTCCTGCCTGCACCGCCGGGATGAGCCATTTCAGGAATTTCACCATGGCCACGCCGTCGCGCAGCATGGCGCGGCGGTAGCCTTCCACCTCGGCCGGATGTTTCACGGCTTTGAGCAAGCCCACGGGAGATGCCGCGTCTGTCACGCGGCTTGTTCCGGGCAGGCTGCTGTAGAGAGCGTAGTTCGTGGTTCGGCAGTCTGCCCATACCCGTTTGCCGTCGAAGCGTGGCAGGTCGTGCAGGATGTCGCCATAGTCCCGTGTTTCCACGCCGTGCTCCCTCAGATAGGCAGAAACCTCTTCCGTGAGCTTCGCCCTGTCTATGTATAGGACGCAGCGGGAGGGGGTAATCCATGCGTAAGCCACGAATACGGGCGTACAATGCACGTCCGTGCCGCGCAGGTTCAGTGTCCAGGCTATCTCGTCGAGGGCGGACAGGATCAGCCCGTCGGCTTGCCGCCCGGCCATGGCCTCTCGTACGAGCGCGAGCTTTTCGGTTATGCCGCGGCCTGCGAAGGCGAGCGGCTGTATCCTGACCGGCGAACCGGGCAGGGGCGGCCGGTCCTGCCACAGCGTGTCGGCCGGCCGGACTGCCGTTTCGAGGCCCAGCCCGCGGAGGGCGAGCTCTTCCCCGAAGGCGCGGATTTCGGACGCGGAACCGGTCCACGCGTCCATGCCCACGGTGCTTCCCGGCGGGAGGACTTCCGCCAGCCATCGCGTGATGGACGGCGTACCCTCCAAGCGTTCTTTCATCAGGCGGAACGGAGTGCCCCTCAGCTGCTCTTCCGCCGCGATGAAGTAGCGGGAGTCTGTCCACAGCGCGGCGTCGTCCGATGTGACGACAGCCGTCCCGGCGGAGCCGCCGAAGCCGGAAATCCATTCCCGTGTCTTCCAATGCTCGGGCGGGTATTCGCTGTGGTGCGGGTCGGTGCCGGGGAAGACGTAGGCGGCCAGCCCGTGTGCCGCCATGTAGGCGCGCAAGCCGTCGACGCGTTTTGCGATGCTTTCTTTCATGTTTCCGGAATTTGGAGCGGACGGGCAAAAATACGATTATATTCGCGAATGCGAAACAAAACGGGCGGGAAATCGCGGCTTCGGTGCGGGCCGCCGGCGTGATTCCTTGCGGGCCGGGAGGCAAGGCCCTTGCGGAAGCCGCCTTGTCCCGGCGGGGAAAGGCCGTCGTCCCGCGACTTTGTCGGGAAGTCCGGGCTCCTTCGTGGAAGGGGGCGGCGCGGTTCGTCGGGAGGCGTTCCCCCGGACGGTGATGCGTCCGCCGCCCGTTCCCCCTGCGCGGAATGCCGGCGGGCCGTGCGTCCGGGGCGCGCCCGTCCGAAGCCCGTGCGCCGTTGGCCCTACGGCATGGGGGAACGTCCGGATTTCCTGCGCCGGTCGATTTCCCGTTCTGTTGCGAACGGTTCTTCAATCTCCCGAGGATGCTCGGCCGGAGTGCTGGAACCCGTTTCCCGCGTCTTTCCCGCCGTAAGGCCGTGCAAGGGAGGGGAGCCGGGCGCTTCCCTGCGGACGGCCGTCCTTCCACAGCCTCCCTCAAGCCGTTTTCGCGGGAAAACCCTTCGCACCTTTCAGACATCCTCTTTTCCAGCGCGTTAGGGTGAACTTTCCGCCCTTGCGGCCTTCACGGGGGCTTCACGAGGCCGCGGGAAATCGCGCACGGCCTCCGATTTACAAATGTAAACCGTTTGGTAATCAACGGGGTTAAGGTGAAGGGCTTGACAAAGGCTTTTCCATGTCGTATATTTGCAGGCGAGAAGACACCTAAAACGCAAAGCCTATGGACTTCAAGAAAATCGCGCATGCCGCCGTCAGCCGGTGGAACGAGAAACGGCGTGCGGGCGAAACGGCGGACGCTTGCCGTGCCGCCTCGCCGGGGGCCGGGAGCCCCGCGGCGCCGCAGGGCGGCGCCCTCCCGGAAGCGGCAGGGGCCGTCCCCCGGTCGCCGGAGGCACCGCCGCCGAAAGCCGCCGGCCTCGAGTCCGCCCTCGGCGGCTTCCTCGCCGCGCGATACGAGTTCCGTTTCAACGTGCTCACCGAAGTCACGGAGTTCCGCGGCAGGTCGGAGGGGGAGGACGGGGCATTCCGTCCCGCCACGGAACGCGACCTGAACGCCATCTGCCTCGAAGCGCACCGCCACGGCATCGACTGCTGGGACCGCGACGTGGCACGCATGGTGCATTCTGCCGACGTGCGGGGGTACCATCCTTTCCGGCATTATTTCCGCCGGCTCCCGGCGTGGGACGGGCTCGACCGTCTGCGCGGGCTTGCCGCCCGCGTGTCGGACAGTCCCCTATGGGCGCAGGCCTTCCACCGGTGGATGCTCGGACTGGCCGCGCAATGGGCCGGGCTGTCCGACGGGCTGCACGCGCACAGCACCGCGCCCCTGCTCGTCAGCGACGAGCAAGGGCTCGGGAAGTCCGCCTTCTGCCGCGCCCTGCTGCCGCCGGACTTGCGGGCCTACTACACCGACAGCGTGGACCTCGCCCGTCCCGACAAGGTGGAACGGCAGCTCGCCGAGATGGGGCTGCTGAACCTGGACGAGTTCGACCGCATACCGGAAAGGAAGCATCCGCTCCTGAAAAACCTCATGCAGCTCTCCGCCCTCAACCTGCGCAAGGCTTACCGGCGGCACAGCCAGGCCCTGCCTCGCATAGCCTCCTTCATCGGCACGTCCAACTCGCGGGAACTGCTTTCCGACCCCTCGGGAAGCCGCAGGTTCATCTGCGTGCTCGTGGAGCGTCCCATCGACTGCACGGGCATCGACCACGCGCAGGTCTACGCCCAACTGAAGGCGGAGCTGGAGGGCGGGGAACGGTATTGGTTCAGCCGCGGGGAAGAGAACGCCCTGCGGACGCACAACGCGGCCTTCTACCGTGTCTGCCCGGCGGGGGAGGTGCTGCGCCGTTACTATCGCGCGGCGCGGCCGGGCGAGAACGTGCGCCCGCTCTCCCTGCCCGAGATATTCGCGCGGCTTCGGAGGCTGGAGCCCGGGGCAATGGCGGGCGTGACGCTGCTCAAGCTGCCCCAGGCCCTCGTGGCCGCGGGGGTGGAGAAGATACATACGCATTACGGGAACCGGTACAGGGTGGCGGAGCGGTGACGGGCGCAGGGAGGGAGGCCCGGCGGGGGCGGGCGTCCCGGGCCGTGGCCGCCGTGTTCACAAAATTTAAAGCGTTTTTCCTCACGCCTATGTAAATAAGTTGTATATTTGTCGCGCCGGAAAGACGGACGGATTCTTTTAAAAATATGTGTAACGATATGGAATTTTTGACGAATGACAAGTTGGTGATTGTCGGCGCGGCCGGCATGATCGGTTCGAACATGGCGCAGACCGCCCTGATGATGGGTCTGACTTCTGACCTTTGCCTGTACGACGTGTTCTCTCCCGAGGGCGTGGCGGAAGAGATGCGCCAGAGCGGTTTCGACAATGTGGTCATCACGGCTACGACCGACGTGGCCGAGGCGTTCAAAGGCGCCAAGTATATCATTTCTTCGGGCGGGGCTCCCCGCAAGCAGGGCATGACCCGCGAAGACCTGCTCAAGGGCAACTGCGAAATCGCGGAACAGCTCGGCAAGGACATCAAGGCCTACTGCCCCGACGTGAAGCACGTGGTCATCATCTTCAACCCCGCCGATCTGACCGGTTTGGTGACGTTGCTCTATTCCGGGCTGAAGCCTTCCCAGGTGACGACCCTGGCCGGTTTGGATTCCACCCGCCTGCAGAGCGCCCTGGCCAAGAAGTTCGGCGTGCTGCAAAGCAAGGTGACGGGTTGCGCCACGTACGGCGGCCACGGCGAGCAGATGGCCGTGTTCGGCTCGGCCGTGAAGGTCGATGGCAAGCCTTTGAACGACCTGATCGGAACGGACGCGTTCACGGCCGAAGAGTGGGAAGCCATGAAAGCGGACGTGACCAAGGGAGGCGCCAAGATCATCGAGCTTCGCGGACGCTCTTCCTTCCAGAGCCCCTCCTACCTCTCCGTGGAAATGATCCGTGCGGCCATGGGCGGCGGGAAGTTCCGCTGGCCGGCCGGCACGTACGTGAATACCGGCAAGTATGGCCATATCATGATGGCCATGGACACGACCTTGGACGCGAGCGGCTGCCATTATGCGGTGCCCGAAGGCACGGCCGAGGAAATTGCCGGGCTGGACGCCAGCTACGCGCACCTGTGCAAGATGCGCGACGAACTCGTGGCACTGGATATCGTCCCTGCCGTTTCCGAATGGGGCAAAATCAACCCGAACCTGTAGCCGGCCGGTGCCGGCAAGGTCCGGAAGGCGGATGCCCCCGGGGCATCCGCCTTTTTCAAGGCCCCGCGCCATAGAAAACCTGTGTTTTCTTTGCCGATTCGAAAACATTGCTTAACTTTGTGCCGCATTTTGCGAAAAAAACAGTATTCATACGTTATCATTAAAACCAAAGGACATGATTATAGTACCTGTGAAAGAAGGCGAGAACATCGAGAGGGCGCTGAAGAAATTTAAAAGGAAATTTGAGAAGACGGGCATCGTGAAGGAACTGAGACGCAGGCAGCAGTTCGACAAGCCTTCGGTGGTCAACAGGCTCGCCAGGGAACGTGCGATCTACATCCAGAAAATGCAACGTGCGGAAGAATAAATTGGCTGTTCCCCTTTGAACTCCCATTCTTATTCCCTATATTCGTTGCCGCAAAAGCGACGGGACATGTGGACAGACGCTTTCTTGGAATACCTGACGCTCGAACGGAATTATTCGTCGAGGACGGTCGGCGAGTACCGCGATGACTTGGAAGCGTTCGAGTCGTATTACAAGAAGATGGACTCCACGCTGTCGTGGGAGACGGTAGACGGAGACGTCGTGAGAGACTGGATGGTCTCGATGATGGAGGCGGGTCGCGCGGCTACCACGGTCAACCGCAGGTTGAGTGCCCTGCGCACGTTTTACAGGTATCTGCTGAAGCGGGGCTGGATAGAGGTGGATCCGGTGAGAAGCTTGCAAGGCCCCAAGAAGAAGAAGCCGCTGCCGGTGTTCCTGAAAGAAAGCGAGATGGATCGCCTTTTGGACGGAGGGTTCTTCGCCGATGATTTCTCAGGCAGGAGGGACAGGCTGATAGTGGACACGTTTTATTCGACAGGCATCCGCCTCTCCGAGTTGACGGGCCTGAACGACGGGGACGTGGATTTGCGGGGAGGCGTGATAAAGGTGACCGGGAAGCGGAACAAGCAAAGGATTGTCCCTTTCGGCGGAGAACTGGAGGCCTTGTTCAGGACATACCTGAACGAGAAGTCGTCGTTGGGCATGGAATACGGGGGAGCTGTTTTCGTGGACGAAAAGGGAGAGCGGCTTACGAACGTGAAGGTGCGGAATCTCGTGCGGCATTACCTGGGAATGGTGACCACGCAGAAGAAGAGGAGCCCGCACGTGCTACGGCATACTTTTGCGACCTCGATGTTGAACCATCATGCGGATTTGGAATCTTTGAAGGAGCTGCTGGGGCATGAGAGCATTGCCACTACGGAGATTTACACTCACACGACTTTTGAGGAATTGAAAGAAATGTATAACCAGGCTCATCCGAGAGCTTAAAAAGACAAGACCATGGAAGTGAAAATTCAGGCGATTCATTTTGACGCCACGGAGAAACTCCAAGAGTTCATCAGGAAGAAAGTGGCAAAGTTCGGGAAGTTCAGCGAAGAAACGAGGAAGGTGGAGGTGTCGTTAAAGGTCGTGAAGCCCGGGACTTCCATGAACAAGGAGGCATCCGTCAAGGTTCTGGCCTCGTCGGGAGAGTTCTTTGCGGAGAAAGTCTGCGACACATTCGAAGAGGCAGTGGACGCATGCCTGGATGCGTTGGCGCGCCAGCTGTCCAAATACAAGGAAAAACAAAGAGACCATTAAAAAAAAAGAGATTTTTGTTTGCGGTTTCAAAAAATGGGCTTAACTTTGCGACCGTTTAAGTCGTTTCGTATAGGTTGCAGACGTTTCTTTAGTTCAGTCGGTCTGAGCGCGTGACTTGTAATCCCGGTGCCGTCGGTCCGAATCCGACAAGAGGCTCGAACAATGCTAATGCGAAAAGGGCAAATACCAGAGTGGCCAAATGGGGCAGACTGTAAATCTGCTGGCGTACG
>CAYPMY010000017.1:0-26089 GCA_964412085.1 uncultured Paraprevotella sp.
GGTCAATCCCACTTTCGCCCAGCTGGAGCAGGCCGACATGGACATCATGGTGGGAGCTACGGAGGAGAACATCATGATGGTGGAAGGCGAGATGAAGGAAGTGACCGAGCAGGATTTGCTCGACGCGCTGAAAGTGGCCCACGAGGCCATCAAGCCGATGTGCCGCCTCCAGAAAGAGTTGGAGAAGGAAGCCGGAAAGGAAGTAAAACGGGAGTATTGCCACGAGGTGAACGACGAGGACTTGCGCGAAGAGGTGAAGAAGGCTTGCTACGATGCGGCTTACCGTATCGCGCGGGAAGGCAACCGCGACAAGCATGCCCGAGAGGACGCTTTCATGGAAGTCCGCGAGAATTTCAAACTGTCGTATGCTGAAGCGCACGCCGGCTTGTCGGAAGACGAGTTGGCGGAGAAGAACACCCTGATAGACCGTTACTATCACGACGTGGAGCGCGATGCCATGCGCCGTTGCGTGCTGGACGAGGGCAAGCGCCTCGACGGGCGTGCCACCACGGAAATCCGTCCGATATGGTGCGAGGCAAGTCCGTTGCCCGGCCCTCATGGCTCGGCCATCTTTACGCGTGGCGAGACCCAGTCGCTCTCTACCTGCACGCTCGGAACGAAGATGGACGAGAAGGTCATCGACGAAGTGCTTGACCAAAGCAAGATGCGTTTCCTGTTGCACTATAATTTCCCGCCGTTCTCTACCGGGGAGGCCAAGGCGCAACGCGGCGTGAGCCGTCGCGAGATAGGCCACGGCCATTTGGCTTGGCGCGGCCTGAAAGGCCAGATCCCCGCAGACTTCCCCTATTCGGTGCGCGTCGTTTCCGACATCCTGGAATCCAACGGTTCTTCTTCCATGGCCACGGTCTGCGCCGGGACGCTGGCGCTGATGGATGCCGGCGTGCCGATGAAGAAGCCCGTCAGCGGCATCGCCATGGGGCTGATCAAAAACCCTGGTGAAGAAAAGTACGCCGTGTTGTCCGACATCTTGGGTGACGAAGACCACCTGGGCGATATGGACTTCAAGACGACCGGCACTATCGACGGCCTGACTGCCACCCAGATGGATATAAAGTGCGACGGCTTGAGCTATGAGATTTTAGAGAAAGCCCTGATGCAGGCGAAAGCCGGGCGTGAATACATCTTGGGAAAGCTGACCGAATGCATGCCGGCTCCTCGCGCCGAGCTGAAACCTCACGTTCCCCGGATCGTCCAGATTACGATTCCGAAGGAGTTCATCGGCTCTGTCATCGGCCCCGGCGGGAAGATTATCCAGGGCATTCAGGAGGAGACCGGCACTGTCATCGCTATCGAGGAGACAGACGGCGTGGGCATCGTGCAAGTGAGCGGCGCGAATAAGGACGCGATAGATGCCGCCCTGGGCAAAATCAAGTCTATCGTGGCCGTGCCCGAAGTGGGCGAGGTGTACGACGGCGTGATTCGCAGCGTGATGCCTTACGGTGCGTTCGTGGAATTCATGCCGGGTCGCGACGGTCTGCTTCACATTTCCGAAATCGACTGGAAGCGTCTGGAGACGGTGGAAGAAGCCGGCCTGAAAGAAGGCGACCGCATTCAGGTGAAATTGATGGATATCGACCAGAAGACGGGCAAATTCAAGTTGTCCCGCCGCGTGTTGCTTGAAAAGCCGGAAGGCTACGTGGGGCGTCCTGCCCGCCGCGAGCGTCCCGAAAGAGGCGGGCGTCGCGATCACCGTCCGCGCAATGACGAACAGAAGGGAGAATAAGCCGTTCCGTCAACGGGGAACACTTTTGAAGGCTGTCCGCTGTCCTGCGGACAGCCTTTCCGTATGTCAAGCAAGTGGCAGAATCTAATTCATGCCAGGCCGCATGTGCGGAATTTATGCGGAGTTCAGGCCCTACTGCCGCCGACGCCCCGTTTGCGGCGTGTGGCGGATAACCTGCGGGAACGCGAGCCGCAGGTCCGGGCCATTCGCCCTTGGGCGTCCGCCGCAGGGCTCCGGCGACATTCGGACGAGGGCGGCCTGCCTGCCGGGCGCACGGCTTTGGCCCGTGCGACGACTGCGGGGATTTGTACGTCTCGCGCAAAGGCACGCGGGAAAATGGCATGAACCGATTCCAATCCACTTGTCATCAAAACAATTTTGGCTAACCTTTTAGATGAAACGACCGGCCCTGTGAACGACAACGGCCGTGATGTGTATGTGATTGACCGCCAACTGCCTGTCAGGGTCGGCTTTGGCTCCGCGCTTTTCGAAATCGCACTGTGGGTGGCTGTCCCCGTGTTGGTCTTGTCGTATGTCCTCGTCATGGGCGCGAGCCTCGAAAACGCTTTGCTTGTCGGCGTCGTCGGATGCCTGGCAGGTGTCTTGCCGGGAGTCGTTTTCGTCTTCATGAAGATTTCGGCCTGCAACTATTTCCAGCAGCTCGAGCAACGCATTCAATCCGAAGCCTCGAACATCGACAACTTCCTTGAACAGCGCGTGCAAATCCTGCAGAACGTGGCGGGAATCGTAGAACGCGCGATAGACCTTGACAAGGATGCGATGAGAGCGGTTGCCGCGCTTCGCGGAGGGGGCGGCGTGGATGCTGAAAGCCGCAACGAGAAGAGCCGGCGGATCAATTCCGTATGCGCGCGTGTCTTCCCCCAGGTCGAATCGTACCCTGAGCTGAAAGCCCACGAAGCCATCGCCGATGCCATGCAGCAGAACAGCTACCTGCAACGCGAGATCACTGCCGCCCGCACCGTTTATGACAGCCGCGTGACGCAATGGAACACCGACATCTTTGCCTGGCCCGCGAAAATGATTGTCGCCGCTCGTCAGGGATACACCACGCGCATCCCGTTCACGGCTTCTCATGCACCCCGGATGCGTGACCGACTGCATCCTCAAGACCGAGCAACTGAAAGTGACGGGCGACAGCTCGACCATCAAGGTCTATGCTCACGGCTACCAGTCTGCCAGGCGGCTGACCTGCGTCAGCACGTGGGGCGGCGACGGCCGCTTCCACCGCGTGCCGGTGTATTGGGATGAATATGCCCCCGTCGCGGGCAGCGGCGAAATCTACATGGAGGAAGACAACGGCCCGGAGGACGGCCCCGTCGCCCAGAGCCAGCGGCTGGGCCGCATCGACAGCATGCCCGACAAGGCGAACCTTGATTCGTACAGAAGGCACATTGCCTCAAGGGTGGGAGGCGGTTCCTGATGTCAGGGACTGCCCCCGTTTTCCTGCCGTTGCCCGGCTCCCGGGCTTACAAACTGTCAAACCGGACGTCCAAGGCGGAGAGCGAACAGGGTGGCGGAAGCCGTTCCCGCATTATCCTTTTTTTAACCTTTCGCGGGCAATCGGTTGTCTTTTAAGCTTCTTTAAGCCGGACGGCGGCCCGATCTCAGCCGAACGATTCTTCATCCGAAGCAGAAAACACTTTTTTTCTCCGTATGTCGCCCGCCCGTTCTCCCCATGCGGGCCGGAAAAGTCCAAGGAAACGGGGCGGCGGCGTGCTTCCGCGGCCCCGTTTCGCTCTATCCGGGCCGTTTTCCCGGACAAGAAGGGATTGACAGATTGTCCCGTGAATCTCGTGTTTCGCTTGCGTCCCCCTTCCGGATCCTGCGGACGCCGCGCCTTTTCGCCGTGCATGGTGAAAGGCGGAAGCCTTGGATGGCTGACATTTTGTCCTTTGCCCGGCCCGCGAGGATTGCGTATTTCCGCGCGTTCCGGACGGCGGGGGCAAACAAGGGATTCTCGCGGGGGAAATCTGACGTTCTGTCACGGCGTCGTCGCGGATGAAGACAAAAAAAAGAGACTTTACAGCCTCCTCCTCGCGCTTCAGGATGGGCTTGAACCAACGACCCCCTGATTAACAGTCAGGTGCTCTGACCGACTGAGCTACTGAAGCAGTCAGGGACATCCTCCCGCCCGATTGCGGTGCAAAAGTAGCGGATATTTTCTGAATTTGCAACTTATCGGTGGAAAAAATGACTTCGAGATGAAAAAAACACGAGACGGGAAAATACTTGTCCCCATATCTTGCCGCCGTATGGTTGAAATGATTAAATTTGCGGCATGAAAAAGACATTCCTTGCGGCGGGGCTGTGCTGCATGTCGGCCGTACCCGCGTCTGCCCAGGGGGGCAGTGGCCACAACTTCGAGATTTCAAAGAACCTGGAAATCTTCAACGACATCTACAAGCAACTGGACATGTCCTACGTCGATTCCCTGTCGGCCGATACGGTGATACAGTGGGGGATAGACGCCATGTTGCGGCAGGTGGATCCCTTTACCGTGTACTATCCGGAAGAAGGGATGGACGAACTGAAAGAGATGACTACCGGGAAGTATGCCGGCATCGGGGCTGTCATCCGGCTCTACAAGAAGGAAGACCGGGTGATGGTCATAGAGCCTCAGGAGGGCAGCCCGGCTGCGGAGGCCGGAGTGAGGGGAGGCGACTTGATCTTGTCCATCGACGGGGAGGACATGAAAGGGAAGAGCACGCAGGAAGTGAGCGAGAACCTGCGGGGCGACGCGGGCACGACCTTCGAGCTGACCGTGGAGCGCGCCGGAGAGGAGCATCCCTTGTCGTTCAAGATTACGCGCCGGAACATCGCGATGCCCCCCGTGCCTTATTACGGGATGGTGGCGGACGGCGTCGGTTACGTCTACTTCGAACGCTTCGTGGAAGACTGTTCGCGCGACGTCCGCCGTGCCGTGGTCGACTTGAAGGAGCAGGGCGCCAAGGCACTGGTGATAGATATGCGCGGCAATCCGGGCGGCCCGCTGAACGAGGCCGTGGAGGTGACGAACTTGTTCGTGCCCCGCGGGCGGAAGGTGGTGTACACGAAAGGCAAATTGGCTTCGGTGAATTCGGAGCATTACACGGACAAAGAGCCCTTGGACGCGGACATCCCGTTGGCCGTGCTGGTGGACGGCTCCACGGCGTCCTCGGCCGAAATCGTTTCCGGAGCCTGGCAGGACTGGGACCGGGCGGTGATAGTCGGCGAGCGGACTTACGGCAAGGGGCTGGTGCAGATGATTCGCGAAGTGCCTTACCACGGGAGCCTTAAGGTGACGACGAGCCGCTATTACATTCCCAGCGGACGCTGTATCCAGGCGTATGACTACCGCCACCTGAACCCGGACGGCTCTGCGGGGACGTTGCCGGACAGCCTGACAAAGGCGTTCGAGACGGCAGGCGGCCGCGAGGTCCGCGACGGCGGGGGCATCAAGCCCGACGTGGTGATTACGCCGGACAGCCTCCCGTCCGTCGTGTATGACATAGCCTCTTCCGACGTGTTGCTGGACTACGTCAACCAATATGTGCGGGCGCACGCCGCTATCGCACCGGCGGGGGATTTTGCCCTGACGGACGCGGACTATGCCGATTTCGTGAAGATGGTGGAGGAGAGCGGTTTCACTTATAAGCGTCGCACGGAGGAGATGATGAAACTGCTGGAGCGGGCTGCCCGCTTCGAGGGATGCTACGAGGGGGCCAGGCCGGAATTCGAAGCGTTGGCCGCAAAGATGAAGGGCAGCGTGTCTGCCGACCTGGAACTTCCGAAGAACAAGGAGGAAATCAAGTCGGTGCTGGAAGGCGACATCGTGGCCCGTTATTATTTCAGGCGCGGGGTTGTCCGGCAGCAACTGAAAGCGGACAAGGTCCTGCAGGCCGCCTTGGAAGTCCTGACGGACGCGGGGCGTTATGAAAGTCTGCTTAAGCCAGTGAAAGAATGAGGAGGAAGATGGCGAATCCCAACAAGGGCATCATGCTCGGCGTCATGGCCATGGCCGTGGCCGTGTCGGCGGTCGTCGTGTCCTTCTGGACGTGGTGTTTCCCCGACGGGACGCACGGGACGGAAGAGCCCCGGGCGGAGTACAGGATAACATTGGAGGAAGGTTTCCGGGGCGATAGCGTGCGGCTTCTGGTCAACGACAGCACGGTGTTTAGCCGAAGGGTTGCCGTGGATTCGTTGGAAGTTGTCGTGGCGGTGCCCGATGAAGAGAACTTGCTGATGGTGGCACGCCCGGAAGCGGATGCGGTCAGTTCGTTCGAATTGCCTCCGGGAGGTGGGCGCGCCGTGTTGCGGAAGCGTGGCGGAACGGTGTCCATGGAGGCTCTTTGAACCGGATTTCCCCGAACGATATAAAATAACTGCCTGAAATCTTGGCAGACTGATGTTTTTTGCCTACTTTTGCAGCCGTAAGATGAAGTGAGGGGCTTGACGGAGCTCCTCGCTTCGCATTTAATGGTGTGAGCGCATGATAGAAAAGGGCATCGTAGAAGGGTTGGTGGAAGAATGGCTGAAAGGCCGGGATTACTTCCTGGTGGACGTGACCGTGAGCGCAGACGACCGCATCGTGGTGGAAATAGACCACGCCGAGGGGGTGTGGTTAGAAGACTGCGTGGAACTGAGCCGTTTCATCGAGAGCCGCCTGAGCCGTGAGGAGGAGGATTATGAGCTTGAAGTGGGCAGTGCCGGAATCGGGCAGCCGTTCAAGGTGCGGCAACAGTACGTGAACCATGTGGGGCACGAAGTGGACGTGCTCACGGACGACGGGCGCAAGATCCACGGCGTGCTGACGGCGGCCGGCGATGAGAGTTTCGAAGTGACGGTGAAGACCAAGAAGAAGGCGGAGGGGGAGAAGCGCCCCCGGTGGGTGGACGAAGCGGTCACGCTGCGGTATGCGGAAGTAAAGTACACGAAGTATTCAATAAGTTTTAAAAAGGAATCATGGCAAAGAAAGCAGGAACCATCAGTTTGATTGACACGTTCGCAGAGTTTAAGGAGACGAAGAACATCGACCGCGCCACGTTGGTGAGCGTGCTGGAGGAGAGCTTCCGCAGCGTCATCGCCAAGATTTTCGGCTCGGACGACAACTGCGACGTGATAGTGAACCCGGACAAAGGGGACTTTGAGATCTACCGCAACCGCACGGTAGTGGCCGACGGGGAAGTGAGGGACGAAAACCGGGAGATTTCCCTCTCCGAGGCACGCCTGATCGACGAGGATTATGAAGAGGGCGAGGAGGTGAGCGAGAACGTGGACTTTGCCAAGTTCGGCCGGCGCGCCATCCTTACCTTGCGCCAGACGTTGGCCGGCAAGATATTGGAGCTGGAGCACGACAGCCTGTACAACAAGTATAAAGACCGCGTGGGCGAAATCGTGAGCGCGGAGGCGTACCAGACGTGGAAGAAAGAAATGCTCTGCGTGGACGACGAGGGCAACGAGCTGATACTGCCCAAGACGGAACAGATACCCTCGGACTTTTACCGCAAGGGTGACACGGTGCGTGCCGTGGTGGCCGAGGTGGACAACACGAACAACAATCCCAGGATTATCCTGAGCCGCACTTCTCCCGTATTCCTGCAACGCTTGCTGGAAGCCGAGGTGCCGGAAATACATGACGGCCTGATTACGGTGCGCAAGATAGCGCGCATGCCGGGGGAACGTGCCAAGATTGCCGTGGAGAGCTATGACGACCGCGTCGACCCGGTGGGAGCGTGCGTGGGCGTGAGGGGAAGCCGCGTGCACGGCATCGTGCGCGAGCTGCGCGGCGAGAACATCGACGTGATAAACTACACGCAGAACATCTCGTTGCTCATCACGCGCGCGCTGAGCCCGGCCACGGTGAACAGCGTGCACATCCATGAAGAGGAGCGCAAGGCGGAAGTCTACCTGAATCCCGACCAGGTCTCGCTGGCCATCGGAAAGGGAGGGCTGAACATCAAGCTGGCCAGCATGTTGACGGAATATACCATAGACGTGTTCCGCGAAATAGAGGGAGCCGCGGGAGAAGGCGACGACATCTATTTGGACGAGTTCGTGGGCGACATCGACCAATGGGTCATAGACGCGCTGAAAGGCATCGGCATGGAAACGGCGAAAGACGTGTTGAACGAGCCGCGCGAGACGTTGATGTCCCGCGTGGATTTGGAGGAAGAGACCGTGGACGAGGTGTTGAGAATCTTGAGAGAAGAATTCGAGGAAGAATGAGCGACGTATGAGCATAAGACTGAACAGAGTAACCAAAGAATGTAACGTGGGGCTTCAGACAGCCGTGGAGTTCCTGCAGAAAAAGGGCTTCGGCGACGTGGAAGCCAATCCCAACACCAAAATTACCGAAGAACAGTACGAGATGCTGGTGGCCGAGTTCAAGACGGACAAGGGATTGAGGGACGATGCCACCGCCGTCAGCCGCAAGCGCCAACACAAAGAGAAGAAAACGACCATCGCGCTTCCCGAAAAGGCGGTGGAGGTTAAGACCGAGACCGAGACAAGACTCCGGAGGGGGCCGAAAGTCGTAGGACACATCGACTTGGACAACATTGGAGCGCGCAAACCGGTCGCAGGCCCGGGCAAAAAGGAGATGCCGGCTTCCGCCCGCCCGGATGAGGCAAAGGCGGGGGCTCCCGTAGCGGGACCGGCTCCGAAACAGGAGGGGACGCCCCAGACGGGGAAAGGGGATGCCGCGACGCGGGAGCCGGTGCGCCATCCGGGGAAAAGCAGTGCGATTGGCACGGAAACGGACGGCGTGTTCCGTCTGAACCATACGGCGCAGGATGTTCCCCGGCTGACGGTGAAGGGACATATAGATTTGTCGGCTTTGAACCAGTCCACCCGCCCTAAGAAAAAGACGAACGAGGAGAAGCGCAAGGAGCGCGAAGAAAAGAACCGTCAGGCAGGCGGAGACCGTCCGCGGCAGGCCGGGACAGGACAGAATACGTCCGAAAGGAGAAGGAAGCGCGTCCGCATCGGTAAGGAACGTGTGGACGTGAATGCCGTGGTGGGCCAGACGGACGGGAGGAAAAGGGATAATGCGTCCGGGCCGGACAGGCAGGGCGGCAGGCATAACAAGAACAAGAATCGCCAGCAACCGGTAATCAAGGCGGTGGTGTCCGATGAGGACGTAGCCAAGCAGGTAAAAGAGACACTGGCCCGCCTGACGAACAAGGGCAAGGACAGGAAGGGTGCCAAATACCGCAAGGAAAAACGGGAGAATATCCGTGCTTCCATGGAGGAGCAACTCGAAGAACAGGCGGCAGAAAGCAAGGTGCTGAAGCTTACCGAGTTCGTTACCGCGAACGAGTTGGCCATGATGATGGACGTGCCAGTCACCCGGGTTATCAGTACGTGCATGAGCATCGGCATCATGGTGTCTATCAACCAGCGCATGGATGCCGAAACCATAGACTTAGTGGCCGAAGAGTTCGGTTTCAAGACGGAATATGTCAGCGCGGAAGTTTCCGAAGCGGTGAACGAAGAGGAAGACGATGAGGAAGATTTGGTGTCGCGCGCGCCGATAGTGACCGTCATGGGGCATGTGGACCATGGCAAGACCTCTTTGCTCGACTATATACGCAAGACGAACGTGATTGCCGGGGAAGCCGGAGGTATCACGCAGCATATCGGCGCCTATAACGTGACGCTGGAGAGTGGACGTCATATCACTTTCTTGGATACTCCGGGACACGAGGCGTTTACGGCCATGCGTGCCCGCGGCGCACAAGTGACGGATATCGCCATTATCATCATAGCGGCGGACGACGACATCATGCCGCAGACAAAAGAGGCTATCAACCATGCCATGGCGGCAGGCGTTCCCATCGTGTTCGCCATCAACAAGGTGGACAAGCCGGCGGCCAATCCCGACAAAATCAAGGAGGGACTGGCGGCCATGAACTTCTTGGTGGAAGACTGGGGAGGCAAGTACCAAAGCCAGGAGATATCGGCCAAGAAAGGGACTGGAGTGGAAGAGCTGCTGGAGAAGGTGTTGCTTGAGGCCGAGTTGCTTGACTTGAAGGCCAATCCGAACCGTAAGGCAACGGGTTCCATCATTGAGTCTTCCTTGGACAAGGGACGCGGTTACGTGGCTACGGTATTGGTGTCGAACGGTACGTTGCATGTAGGCGACATCGTGTTGGCCGGGACGAACTACGGCCGCGTGAAGGCCATGTTCAATGAACGTAACCAGCGCGTGGAAAAGACCGGCCCCGCCCAGGCGGCCATGATTCTGGGGTTGAACGGTGCTCCGGCGGCCGGCGACACATTCCACGTGATGGATACGGAAGTCAAGGCTCGCGAAATCACGAACAAGCGCGAGCAGTTGCAACGCGAGCAGGGCTTGCGCACGCAGAAGATGCTGACCTTGGACGAGGTAGGCCGCCGCATCGCCTTGGGCGGTTTCCAAGAGTTGAACGTCATCGTGAAGGGAGACGTGGACGGTTCCGTGGAAGCCCTGAGCGATTCCTTGATTAGGTTGTCCACGGAGAAGATAGCCGTGAACGTGATTCACAAAGGCGTGGGACAGATTTCCGAGAGCGACGTGGCCTTGGCCGCGGCTTCCCAAGCTGTCATCATCGGTTTCCAAGTGCGTCCCTCGGCTCCGGCCCGCAGAATGGCCGAACAGCAAGGCGTGGACATCCGCCTTTATTCCATCATCTATGACGCGACGGGGGAAGTGAAGGCGGCTATGGAAGGCATGTTGGCTCCCGAAGTGAAAGAAGAAGTGGCGGCCATGGTGGAGGTGCGGCAGATTTACCATATCAGCAAGGTGGGTACGGTGGCCGGCGCGTACGTGGCCGACGGCAAAGTGCGGCGTAGCGACAAGGCACGTGTGATTCGCGACGGCATCGTGGTGTACACCGGGCAAATCAATGCCCTGAAACGTTTCAAGGATGACGTGAAAGAGGTGGGCGCGAACTTCGAGTGCGGCATCAGCTTAGTGAATTACAACGACCTGCACGAAGGCGACATGATTGAAACCTATCAAGAGATGGAGGTCAAGGCCAAGCTGTAAAGAAGTGATGTGTGCTTTGGATATTCTGATTCTGGCCGTGGCCTTGGCGGGCTTTGCCAAGGGGGTGACGTGCGGTTTTTTCCGGCAGGTGGTCTCCATCGTGGGCTTTTTTGTGGGACTGTGGGTTGCCTTCATGCTTTATTCCGCGCTGGGCGACTGGATAGCTCCCCACATAGGCAGCGATGTATCCGCAGGACGGGCGTTGGCATTCATCCTTTTGTGGATTGGCGTTCCGGTCGGGTTGTCGCTGTTGGCGTATATGCTGACTAAGGCCGTGGAGACCGTGAAATTAGGATGGCTGAACCGTTTGGGAGGGGCCTTGCTCGGCGGATTGAAATACATGGTATTTCTGAGTTGTGCGTTGAATGTCGCGTTCAGGATACACCTGATTTCCGACTCGGCGGGCGAGCGTTCCCGTCTGTGCCATCCGGTTCGCGCCGTGTCAGACAAGCTGTTCGACGTGTGCAAGACCCGCGTGGCCAGGGCTGTGGAAGATACGGCCTCGCCTGCCCACGGGAAGGATTGAAAGGGCAGCCAAGGCAGCTACACCTTATTATATATATAATGCGAAGAGGGCAGGAATGCGGTCATAAGGTGTACTTATGGAGCATTCCTCTCTTTGGCTATAAGTGAGGGACATGAAAGAAACGTATAAGAAAGAGGAAGATAAGGGACGTAGGGGCTTCCCTAATGACGGACAAGAGCCGGGCGAGGGGAAAAACCGGTTCGTCCGCGAAGTGGCGCAGAAGGAATATGAATACGGTTTCAGTACCGACGTGCAGACCGAAATCATGGAGTGCGGCCTGAACGAGGAGGTGGTGCGCATGATCTCGAAGAAAAAGGAAGAACCGGAATGGCTGCTTGAATTCCGCCTGAAGGCTTTCCGCCATTGGCAGACGCAAGGACAGCCGTCGTGGGCGCACTTGAAGATGCCGCAGATAGATTATCAGGCCATTTCCTACTATGCCGACCCGACGAAAGGCATGAAGAAGGGCGGGGCGAAGCTTTCGGGAGAGATAGACCCCGAGTTGGTGAAAACCTTCGACAAGCTCGGTATCCCGTTGGAGGAAAGGCTGGCACTGAGCGGCACGGCGGTGGATGCCGTAATGGATTCCGTGTCCGTGAAGACGACCTTCAAGGAAAAACTTTCGGAGCGCGGGGTCATATTCTGTTCCATCAGCGAAGCCGTGCGCGAATGCCCGGACTTGGTGAGGCGACATTTGGGCTCGGTAGTCCCTTACCGCGACAACTATTTCGCGGCGTTGAATTCCGCAGTGTTCAGCGACGGTTCCTTTGTCTATGTTCCCAAGGGCGTGCGTTGCCCGATGGAACTTTCCACTTATTTCAGGATCAACGCGCGGAATACGGGACAATTCGAGCGTACGCTCATCGTGTGCGACGAGGGGGGCTATGTGTCCTATCTGGAAGGCTGTACGGCACCGATGCGCGACGAGAACCAGTTGCATGCGGCCATCGTGGAAATCGTGGTGGACGAAAACGCGGAGGTCAGATACAGCACGGTACAAAACTGGTATCCGGGCGATGCGGAAGGGCGCGGTGGCGTGCTGAATTTGGTGACGAAGCGCGGGCATCTGCGAGGAGCGAACAGCAAGCTTTCGTGGACACAGGTGGAGACGGGGTCTGCCATTACATGGAAATATCCCAGTTGCATCCTGAGCGGAGACCATTCACAAGCCGAGTTCTACAGCGTGGCCGTGACCAACAACTACCAGCAAGCCGATACTGGTACGAAGATGATTCACTTGGGACGCGACACGAGGAGTACTATCATCAGCAAAGGCATATCGGCCGGCAAAAGCCAGAATTCCTATCGCGGGCTGGTGCGTGTGGCATCGGATGCCGACGGGGCTCGCAACTACAGTTCGTGCGATTCCTTGTTGTTGGGCAGCGAATGCGGGGCGCATACTTTTCCTTATATGGACGTGCGGAACGAGACGGCTATCGTGGAGCACGAAGCGACCACGTCGAAGATTTCGGAAGAACAGTTGTTCTATTGTAACCAGCGCGGCATCCCCACCGAGGAAGCCGTGGGGCTGATCGTGAACGGTTATGCCAAGGATGTAATCGACAAACTGCCGATGGAGTTTGCCGTGGAGGCGCAGAAGCTCCTGAACGTTTCATTGGAAGGCACGGTGGGATAGACAAACCTAAAGGGGGGAAAATCATGTTAGAGATAAAAGACTTGCATGCCGGCATCAATGGCAAGGAAATATTGAAAGGTGTTGACCTGACGGTGAATCCGGGAGAGATACATGCCCTGATGGGGCAGAACGGAGCAGGAAAGAGTACGCTGGGCAACGTGTTGGCGGGAAATCCCGCATATGAGGTGACAAGTGGCAGCGTGACGTTCAACGGCAAGGACTTGTTGGCCATGAAGCCTGAGGAAAGAGCGCACGAAGGACTCTTCCTGTCGTTCCAGCAACCGGTGGAGATTCCCGGCGTGTCGATGGTGAATTTCATGCGTGCTGCCATCAATGCCAAACGTAAGTATCACGGACTGGAACCGATGAGAGCGGGGGATTTCCTGAAGATGATGCGCGAGAAACGGAAAGTCGTGGAACTGGACAGCAATCTGGCCGGCCGTTCCGTCAACGAGGGGTTCAGCGGCGGGGAGAAAAAGCGCAACGAGATTTTCCAGATGGCCATGCTTGAACCCTCATTCAGCATCCTCGACGAGGCGGATTCCGGACTGGACGTGGATGCCTTGCGCGTTGTGGCCGAAGGTTTCAACAAACTGCGTACGCCTGAGACATCCGCTTTGGTCATCACCCATTACCAGCGTTTGTTGGATTACCTCAAGCCGGACGTGGTGCATGTGCTGTCGGACGGGCGTATCGTGAAAAGCGGAGGCCCGGAACTGGCCGCGGAGATAGAAGACAAGGGTTTCGATTGGATCAAGGCCGGGACATCGGCCGTTTGAAAGTCCGGGAGGCAATGAATAGCGAACGACGATACATAGACGTTTTCACCGGATGCCGGGAGATGCTTGACAGCCATAGTGCGGGGGTGATGAACGCCTTGCGCGACAAGGCTTTCGGGGATTTCACCCGTCGGGGCTTCCCTACACGGAAAGAGGAACGCTATAAATATACGGACGTGGCGGCGGCCTTTGCGCCGGACTACGGACTTAACCTGAATCGGGCGGATTTTCCCGTCTACCCTTACGATGCATACCTGTGCGACGTGCCTGACCTGAACGCTTCGACTTATTTCGTGGTGAACGACACCTTTTGCCGGAAGCCGTTACCGACCGCCGCCTTGCCCGAAGGAGTGGTTGTGTGTTCCCTGAAGCAAGCGGCTGAAGACTATCCCGCCGCAGTGTCGGCTTGCTACGGCAAACTGGCTCTTACGGAGGAAGACGCTATCAATGCGCTTAACACTATGCTGGCGCAAGACGGGCTCTTCATCCATGTGCCGCGCGGCGCGGTGGTGGAACGTACGTTGCAAGTGGTGAACATCCTGCGTTCGGACGTGAATCTGATGGCCAACCGCCGTGTACTGGTCGTATTGGAAGAGAATGCGCAAGCACGATTGCTTTTCTGCGACCTTGCGGCGGACGACCGCGATTTCCTGACCACTCAGGTGGTGGAAGCCTTTGTGGGGGAGAACGCACGCCTGGAACTGTATGAATTGGAGGAAACGCACGTGAAGAACTTTCGTTTCAGCAACATGTATGTGCGACAGCAACGGCATAGCGTGGCGAACCTCTACAATATCACCCTGCACAACGGCTTGACGCGCAACCGTACCGATTTGGTGTTGGACGGTGAAGGTGCCGAGTCGAACCTCTACGGTTGTGTGATAGCCGACAAGGAGCAGCACGTGGACAACAACACCTTGATAGACCACCGTGCCGGATATTGCTCCAGCAACCAGACGTACAAGTACGTGATGGACGGACGCTCCGTAGGAGCCTTTGCCGGACGGGTCTTGGTACGGCAGGGTGCGCAGCATACGGTTTCGGACGAACGCAACGCCAGTCTCTGTGCCACCAAGGATGTTCGCATGTACAGCCAACCCATGTTGGAGATTTACGCCGACGACGTGAAGTGCAGCCATGGTTCCACTGTGGGACAGCTTAACGGACAAGCCCTGTTCTACATGCAACAGCGCGGCATCAGCCGCGAGGAAGCACAGGTGTTGCTTAAGTCCGCTTTTGCAGGTGAAATCATTGATGCCATCTCCTTGGAAGCCTTGCGCGACCGCCTGCGTCTTTTGGTGGAGAAGCGTTTCCGTGGCGAACCGGGTGGTTTCCCGGGGTGCGAACCATGTAAATAATAAATATGTACGACGTACAAGAGATACGGAGAGACTTTCCCATTCTGGGGCGCGAGGTCTACGGACACCCGCTGGTCTATTTGGACAACGGGGCAACTACACAGAAGCCCCGTTGCGTGGTGGAAGCCATGACGGACGAATACTACAACGTGAACGCCAACGTGCACCGGGGCGTGCATTTCCTTTCGCATCGGGCCACCGAACTGCACGAGGCGGCACGCGAGACGGTGCGCCGCTTCCTGAACGCCCGTTCATCGGTCGAGATTGTCTTCACGCGCGGCACGACGGAGAGCATCAACCTCGTGGCCTCTTCCTTCGGCGAGGCATTCATGCGCGAAGGCGACGAAGTCATCCTCAGCGAGATGGAGCACCATTCCAACATCGTGAGCTGGCAGCTCCTCCAAGCCAGGAAAGGCATCAAGCTGCGGATTGTTCCCATGAATGACTGCGGAGAACTGATGTTAGGCGAGTACGAGCGGCTCTTCAATGAGCGTACGCGTATCGTCAGCGTGACGCACGTGAGCAACGTCTTGGGCACGGTGAACCCCGTGCGCCGCATGGTGGACATAGCCCACGCCCGGGGTGTGCCCGTCTTGATAGACGGAGCGCAGAGCACGCCCCATTTCGCGATAGACGTGCAGGCGCTCGATGCTGACTTTTTCGCTTTCAGCGGCCATAAGATTTACGGTCCCACGGGGATAGGCGTGCTCTATGGGAAAGAGGAATGGCTTGACAGGCTTCCTCCTTATATGGGGGGCGGCGAGATGATCCGGCATGTCTCTTTCGAGGGAACGACTTTCAACGACCTGCCTTTCAAGTTCGAGGCGGGTACGCCCGACTACGTGGCTTCCACGGGGCTGGCGCGTGCTTTGGATTACGTTTCCCGTCTAGGCATGGCGGACATTTGCGCCCACGAACAGTATCTTACACGTTATGCGCTTGAAAGCATGGGGAATATTCCCGGCATGCGCGTATTCGGACAGGCCGCGGAACATGATGCCGTCGTTTCCTTTTTAGTGGGGAACATCCATCATTCAGACATGGGTACCTTGCTTGACCGACTGGGCATCGCCGTGCGTACGGGCCACCACTGCGCTGAACCGCTGATGCGCCGTCTGGGAGTGGAAGGTACGGTGCGCATTTCTTTTGCGCTCTATAATACCCGGGCCGAGGTGGACGCGCTGGTGGAAGGGATAGAAAGGGTGGCCGGGATGTTCTGAGCAGTCCTTTCCCGCATAATCTTGCGCGGCATTCGAAAAGTTTTCTATGGGACTTCTTCTTCGTGAAGCGTTTTCCCACACCGAGTGATTTTCCATTTCTTTCCGGATGTCCCTCCCTTTATCCTGACGGATAACTGGAAGATGAAGTTCTTTTTCAGGAAATCCATGGGGATGCCAGAGTGTGCGCCACGGGCAAAATAAAGGAACAATGGGACTGTGATTGTTAAGGAATGGAATTTTACGAGCCAAGGACGTATTTTTGCCCGATTTATTTGTTTTTTCGATTATTTTAGATAACTTTGTCGCAATCTTGTGATAAAGTTATCTAAAATCAGAGTGAATATGAAAGCAAAGATTTGGTTGTGGTGTGCTTTGTGTGTGGGCATGGTGTTGCCGTCAGAGGCTCAACAGACCGTGACGATTAAAGGGAACGTGAAGTTTATTGAAGACGGTTTCAAGATGACAGTCTACCAGCGCGAAGGAACCGCACGGAATGTCCTGGCCGAAGCACCAGTCAATGCCGACCATTCTTATGAAATAAAGGTGCCGGTGAAGAAACCGGGGCCGGCCGTCTTGGATTGCGGCAAATGGCAGTCCGTGCAAGTGTGGTTGGAGGACGAGGATTTGGATGTGGACTTTCGCGGCTTGGACACGGCGCGCATCAAAATCAAGAATCCTCCATACGTGTATATCCGTGGCGGGAAGAACAACGAGTTGATGAACCTGCTCAACTTCGAGGCATACCGCAATTATCAGGCCATGATAGCCGTTTCCCAGAATGTCTATCGCGCCAAGATAGACGATGAGAAGAAGAAACGGGAACTCTCGTCGAGTTTGTACGGGGCTTCGGCCGAAAACATGGAGGCGCACAACCGTTACTTCATTGAGCATTATGCCGATCGCAACAGCGTGATTGTAGCCATAGAACGGGCGGGAGAGAAAGATGCCGAGGTGGTGGAAGCCGCGTTGAAGCAACTGGAAAGCATGTCGGACACGTCGCGTAAACTGGTGGCCGACTATCGAAAGGATGCGGCCGAGGAAAAGGAGGCGCGGGCGCGCATGAAGGAGGGTAACCCCGCGCCGGACTTTGCGTTCCTGACCCCGGACGGGAAGAAGGCTTCGCTCACGGACTACAAGGGAAAGGTGCTGGTCCTTGATTTCTGGGCGAGTTGGTGCGGCCCCTGCCGTCAGGAAATTCCCAACATGAAGAAATACTACGAGGAATTCAAGGGTAAGGGCGTGGAGTTCCTCAGCGTATCCCTTGATGCCGACAAGAAGGCTTGGGAGAAAGCCTGTGGCGAAGAGGACATGGCTTGGCCGCAAGGATGGGTGAGCGATGGAGGGAAGTCCGTGATGTCCTCCTACCAGTTCGGCGGGATACCGTTCATCCTCGTCTTAGACAAGGATGGAAAGATTTATAAGAAGAACGCGCGTGGAGAAGCCATCAGCCAGGCCGTAAGGGATGCCTTGGCCGGGAAGAAGGCCGAAGCGTCCAAGAGTATCGGGATGGCGGTGATGGGAGCTTCCATGTAGACACGGTTAATGATTTTTTATTTAAAAAGAGAAGGAAATGAAAAAAGAGAAAGGACTGAAGAATGCTTTTTTGTTTTTAGGGGCGGCTCTGTGCTTTTCGCTCGCAGCCTGTTCGGATGACGAAGAGGGCGGCTCGGGCGGCACGGCCGTAGGCATTACGGCTGCCACGGTGACCCCTGTGGGCGGCCAAGAATACAAATGCGTGGTATCCCAGGATGCCATGACCATCGAGAACACAAGCGACAGTGTGGACTGGGACGTGTCCGATGCCGCATTGGTCCAAGCCACGGTCAAGGTGACAGCCACTTTGGGATGCACGGTTTCTTGCAACGGTCAGGAGGTGCCTGCCGAAGGAGTGGTAGCGGATGTGACAGTTCCGGTTACGTTTTCCGTGAGCAATGCTTCCGGCGAGAGGCGCGACTACACCTTGAAAGTGGTGCGTGCCACGACGGCTTCAGGTGAGGCCATGGTTCGCAAGGGCACGTCGTTCAACGGTTTCCCGACAGGGATTCTGGATTGGGACATGGCTTATTTCCAAGGCAAGTTCTATGCCATGGTGACTTCTTTGGCCGGCGAGCAGGAAAATTACCAGCTTTTCACGTCGGAGGACGGCTTGAACTGGCAGGAAGTGGCTTACCAGACTTCCACCGCAGGCGTGACCCTGCCCGAAGAAGGCCAGGACGGTTATGTCATCGGTGGTGAAGGCGCCCGGTTGGTCACGTTCAAGGAACGCTTGTATGTATTGGGCGGTGCGCGCACGAAAGGCGCAGACAAGTATGGCAATGAGTCTGAAATGGAAAATGGCTGGACTGGCCCGTCGCCTTCTTTGAACGAATGGCGTTCCTATTCTACTGCGGACGGCATGACGTTTGAATGTGACACGGTGGGCATGACCTATTATTCGATGGGCGGGCAACCCACACCCTCCTTCCTGCTGGCTTGTACGGGAATGTCCGTGGCCGAATTGAACGGCAAGCTTTATATGAAGAGTGTTTATAAGCCTGTTTTCGGAACTTGGCAGAGCGGGCAGGTGTATGCCTTTACCGAGGACGGAAAGGACTGGACCGGAATAACCCCCATGAGCATCGAAGACAGCAAGTCTATCGCGGGCATCCTTTGCGACGCGTTCTTCTCGTTCAAAGGCAAGCTGTGGACTGTGGGCGGATTCACGAACTTCATGGATGCGAGCAATATGACCAATGCCGTTTACTCGTCCCCCGATGGTGAGAACTGGACGAAGGAAGCCGACCTGCCCGAAGGCATGACCAACATGTTCGGCATGAAGGCCGTTGCCGGCGAGGACGTGGTTTACTTGTTCGGCGGCGAGACATGCACGGCTGAAGGCAACGATTTCGCGGCACAGCAGATTTGGCGTTCCGCCGACGGTGTGAACTGGGAGGCCGTGGCCGTACCGTCCAACTTTACACTCCGTCGCAACGCGCGTGGCGTGCTGCAAGGCCGTACGGCTTGGCTCTTTGGCGGGAACACGATGCCGGCATCCGGCAATTATGCTTATCCTGCCGACGGCGACACGTATGTTTATGACACATGGGTGAGCCTGATGAAATAAGACCAATTTTTTTTTGATTGTCGGACACAGAAGGCTTTTAAATCCATAGGAGGAAGGAAGCCTTCTGTCTTTTTTTATATAAAACTACATGAAAACAAGAATGTTAGTGGGGATGTGCCTTTTGTGCTCGGCTTTGCCGGCATGGGCGCAGCAACGCGTGATACACGGCAGGGTGGCGGATCAGGGCGGCGGCCCGGTGGAATTGGTGCAGGTCAATGTGACGGGCACCAGGCGGACGGTCAGCACGGACAAGGACGGCCTGTACCGCATCGAAGCCAAGAAAGGCGACGTGTTGGCTTTCTCCCTGATAGGTTTCGACAAAGTCTCGGTGACAGTGGCCGAATCCGATGAAATCAACGTGACCCTGCGCGAGAACGAGGCTTTCAGGATGAACGACGTGGTGGTGGTAGGTTACAGCAAGGTGGAGCGGCGCGACCTTACGGGATCCGTTTCTTCCGTGAAGCCCATGGATAACATCGGTTTCAAGACGGTGGATCAGATGCTGCAAGGCGCGGCTCCCGGCGTGTTCATGTCCAACTCCTCCGGCGCATTGGGAGGGGCTAACATCTTGACTATCCGCGGCATCAGTTCCATCATGGGCGACAACAACCCCTTGTATGTCATTGACGGCGTGCCCGTTTACAGCACGGACCGCGACAACAACTCCTTCAGCAACTCGGGAGGTTCCGTGCCGGGCGCCTCGGTGGGCGGCAGCCAGGTGGGCGGCGGCTCCATGAGGTACAACTACGACCTGCGCTATTCCTTTGAGAAGAACCCGTTGGCCACGTTGAACCCGGACGACATCGAGTCCATCGAAATCCTGAAGGACGCTTTCGCCACTGCCATCTACGGCTCGCGCGGCGCGGCGGGAGTCATCCTCATCACGACGAAGAAAGGCAGCCGTGACAAGACCCAAGTCAACGTGGGCTACACGTTGAGCCTGGACCGTCCGTTGGGCAAGCTCGACCTTCTGGACGGCGAGGACTATGCCAAGGTGTACGACATATATTACAATACCACGGGCTATTCGCAGTCCCATGCCAATACGGACTGGATCGACGCGGTGACCCGCACGGCCGTGAGCAACGGCGTGTCGGCTTCCGTGTCCGGCGGGGCGGGGCGTACGAATTATTTTGTGAGCATGTCTTACGACAACAACGAGTCCTATATCATCAACAACGACATGCAACGGTTTTCCGTCCGGCTGAACCTGAACGCGGAGCTCAACCCGCATTGGGACATGGGCATGAATTTCTCCCTCACGCGGCTGAACAACAACGCGTTTGCGGCCAGCGAGATTTATTCCGCCGCCTTGAAGAAGGCGCCGAACCTGCCCGTTTACGACGAGTCGGGCGACTATTATTACGGCTACCAGCCTAACCCGCAGGGCGACCCTGAGACGTACAACCCCGTGGCGATGGCTTATATCAACGACGAGGGGCTGGAAGAGACACGCGTGGTGGGCAATGGCTATCTGGAATACAAGCCGGTCGACTGGATTTCGTTGCGCAGCGAAGTGGGCACGGACTTGTACAACTCGTTCACGAACATCCGCAAGGGCGAGCTGCCCGAGACGCTTTCAGGCGCGTTGGGCAACCAGGCGCAGGAGAGCACGAAACTGAATTATAAGGTGGTGGTGAACAACCTCGTCAACGTGAACAAGGTGTTCGGACAGCACTTCCTGCAGGGCGTGCTGGGGCAGAGTTACGAATACAGCCGCGAACGCTTCAACTCCGTGGCGGGAAGCGACTTCTTCAGTCCCGACCTGAACGGGGTGGGGGCGGCGCAGACCAAGCGCGTGGTGGGTGCCAATATGCAGCGGTCGGCCTTGTTCTCGGCATTCGCGCGGCTCAACTACCAATGGAAGTCCCGCTACATGGCGGGCGTGACTTACCGTCTCGACGGTTCGTCGCGCTACAACCGGGACAACCGTTACTTGAGCACGCCCTCTTTCTCCTTGGGATGGCGCGTGTCGCAGGAGGACTTCGTCAAGAAGAACCTTCCCTTCGTGGACGACATGAAAGTCCGTGGCTCCGTCGGGCTCTCGAGCAAGGACGGCAACAACAGCTACTATGGCGCGCAGGCCGTGTACGCCCTCAACACCCTCACTTCTTACGGAGGGCACAACTACCTGCAGATGTCGCAGCCCGGCAATGAGAATCTGGACTGGGAGCGGACGGTGAC
The DNA here is from genome assembly GCA_964412085.1 of uncultured Paraprevotella sp. Taxonomy (GTDB): domain Bacteria; phylum Bacteroidota; class Bacteroidia; order Bacteroidales; family Bacteroidaceae; genus Paraprevotella. Next base: position 21,579 of record CAYPMY010000017.1, read on the forward strand.
GTACAACGCGGGCCTGGACTTGTCCATGTTCAGCGAGCGGGTCAAGGTTATGTTGGACTATTATTACAAGAAGACCACGAACATGCTCTTCTCGTCCGACCTCCCGTTGTACACGGGCTACACGAAGGAGAACCAGAACATCGCCGACATGATGAACCAAGGCGTTGACTTCCAATTGGTGACGATGAACATGCTGCGGAAGGACTTCCAATGGCAGACCATCCTGAACCTTTCGCGCTCCACCAACAAAATCCTCCGCCTGAACTTCGAGGGCAACCAATTGGATCAGGCCAACAGTTCCTACAAGTACTATGCCGTGGGCTATCCCGTGGCGCAGTGGTACTTGCATGAATGGGCGGGCGTGGACCCGCAGACGGGCGACCCGCTGTGGCGTTATGCCGACGGGACGTTGTCCACCACGCCTCCGGCCGCCAACGACGTGACTTCGCAGGCCAACAAGTTTGTCAAAGGGACGGCCATGCCCGATGTTTACGGGTCTGTGTCGAACCTTTTGATTTACAAGGATTTTGAACTTGACTTCATGTTCACTTTCTCGTTAGGTAGCCGGATGATGAACAGCACGCGGGCCACCTTGCTCACCTATACGCAGACGGAGGCCAACAACCTTTCGTCTGAGATGATGGAGATGTGGCAGTTGCCCGGCCAGCGTACGGATATTCCCCGTCTGGGCAACAAGTCCATTATCGGGAGCTACGATTATACGGCGGCCATCACCACGACGCGCTTTCTGGAGAACAACTCCTATCTGCGCCTGAAGACGCTCACGCTGTCTTATTCCTTGCCGTCGAACGTGTTGAAGAAGCTTAAAGTCATGAAGCAGTTCAAGCTGTTCGTCACGTTGGCCAACGTCTTCACCATTACCAAATATTCCGGGCTTGACCCGGAAGTGAGCGCTTTCGGCTCTTCCGCCCTGGCTGCCGGTTATGACAATATGACCATGCCGCAGTCGCGGAGCTACCAGTTCGGGGTGCGAGCCAGTTTTTAACGGATAAGGAGGATGGAAACAATGAAAAAGATAACAGGATGGGCGGGCTTGAGCCTGGGGTTGTGTTGCGCCCTTTTGTCGTGCGACCTGGACTACGCGCCCGAGAACGAGCTGGTCGACGAGAAGGTCTATAAGAACGAACGCACGGCGGAAGCCGCGCTGATGGGGGCGTATGTGAGGCTTGACGTATTGCTGGCCGGCGCGCCGCAGGACCAGAACAATTATTCCAATGCGGGCTATATGTTCGTGTTGGCCGACATGGGCACTTCCAACGTGAGGGCACGCGCTTCCGAGTCCACGTATCTGGCGATGGAGACGGGGGAATATACTTCGGCCGAGCACGACGGCTTGCTTTCCAACTTATGGCATTGGGGCTACAACGCCGTCGATCTGGCCAACAACATTATTTCCGGCATCCAACGTTACGGGAACTACGACGAGACGATGGAAAGGCAACATGTGGCGGAAGCCAAGTTCGTCCGTGCCTATTGTTATTTCGCCATGCTCTGTGCCTTCGGCGACAAGGCTCTTTTGGGCAACGATGAAGGGCCGGGACTGGTGTTGAGGCTGGAGCCGTATAGCGGTTACAACCCCGACGAAGTGGAAGGACGGGCCACGAATGCGGAATGCTGGAGCCGGATTATTACCGACTTGGAGGAGGCTTTGCCGGACTTGCCGGACGCCGTGCCTGCCGCCGCCGAGCGTATCCGTGCCAACAAGGCTGTGGCGAAAGCCTTGTTGAGCCGCGTTTACCTCTACAAGGGGACGGCTACGGGCAATGCCGGGGAGCTGGCTTTGGCCCGTGATTATGCGCGCGACGTGCTGCAAGTGCCCGGCTATACGTTTTCCGCGTCCAGCACGGAGTTCAGCACGGCCTTGTTCCCCAGCAACGAGTATTCCCAGTCGTCGTCTTTCCCCGACCCGACGACCCGCAGCGGGGAATTGCTGTTCTTTGAACCGAGCCGCCTTTCCACGGACAACTACCCCAACGGCTTGTCGTATTACGGCAAGCAGTCCTATTACGTGCCGCAGGAGATGCTGTCGCTTTATGATGCGGACGACGTGCGCCGCACGTACTTGTTGGGACAGGGCTCCAAGTCGGAGAATGTGGACGACATCACTTCCATGAAATATGCGGGCGGCAACTACGACGATGTGGTGTTCGTCCGCCTGGCCGAGATGAAGCTCACCTATGCCGAGACGCTTGTGCGCACTTCGGGGAACGTGGACGGCGAGGCTGTGCGGCAACTTAACGACGTGCACCAAAGGGCATACCCCGACGGGGCGAAGCCTGCCGCCTACACTCAGGCCGACTTCCCGTCGGCCGACGACTTCCTGAAAGAAGTGCTGAAGGAGCGCAACCGCGAACTGGCCTACGAGGGACACTACCGTTGGGACCTGATGCGCACGAACAACCTCCTGGGCGACTCCGTCTTAGGAGCGGTAGTGCCGGCACGGTGGAACCTCCCGGTGCCCGAATACGAAATCCGCATTTCTTACGGGACCATCGCACAGAACTCGGGTTATAATTGAACGGAAGCACCCATTTCGTCTTGCGGCGGAAAATAGTCGCCCGAAAACTTGCATTTCCGAGTTAGTCATGGTAATTTCGCACCGCGGTCGGCAGGAACGCCCCGGGCCGAAGCTCCCGCAGGAAGCGGGGGCGGGCGCGTGGAGGGGAGAGGTCCGCGGACGCGGGGGAGTGCGAACGGCGGAAGCGCCGCAAGACGGAAGCAGGCGGTTCCGCAATTAAACAAGGACAAATAAAAAAAATGGAAGCTATGAAAGAAAGATTGCTGTCGTGCCTGGCTACCGTCTGCCTTTGTTCAGGCATCGCGGGGGCGCAAGAAGCGCAAAAGGCAGAAGACGGTGTGAACTTCGTGGAAGGGAAGACGTTATCCGAGGCTTTGGCCATGGCCAGGGAGAGCGGAAAGATGGTTTTCGTGGATTGCTACACGACCTGGTGCGGCCCCTGCCGCATGATGTCCGCGGAAGTGTTCCCCCAGAAAAAGATGGGGGACTATTTCAACGAGAAGTTCGTGAACTTGAAGGTCGACATGGAGAAAGGCGAAGGGCCGGAATTGGGCAAGCGTTTCGAAGTGCGCGCCTATCCCACGTTCCTCTTCCTTGACGCCGAAGGCGAGGAGGTGAACCGCATCGTGGGCGGCGACCCGGACGTGGACAGGTTCTTGGCGCAGGTGAAACGGGGCATGGAAGGCAAGGGGGTGGCGGCCATGGAAGCCCGTTACGATGAGGGCGAGCGCGACACCACTTTCCTTTTGGATTATTTGGAGGTGCTGGAGGCCGCCTACGATTCCCGGAAGAACGAGGAGGTGGTCGCGGAACTGTTGAAGGGGCGCGAAGCCGATATGCTGTCGAACCCCCGTTGCTACCAGGCTTTCCTGAAATACAACGTCTCGCCGTTGTCCGAAGCCTTCCGCTACGTGTCCTCGCACAAGGACGAGTTCTACGCCCGTTACGGGAAGGACGATTTGGACCGCATGATGTCAATGGCGTGGATGGCCTATCCCCGCACGTTCGTCCGAAAGGACGCGGACGGCAAGGTTACTTACGACAAGGAAGGCATGGCCGGATACGTGGAAGAGATGAAGAAGCAGGGCGTGGAGAACCGCGATGAAATAGTCTTGTTGTCCGACATCAACGTGGCCGAAGCGACGGGCGACTGGAACGCATACGCCGACGGTTGCTCGCGCTACATCAAGGAGTATGGAGCCAAGGACATGTATATCTATAACTGGGTGTTGCGCATCCAGAAGAACTGCAAGGACAATGCGGAAGTGAAGGCCGTGGCCGCCGGCTGGATGAAAGACCGCATCGCCGCGCTGGAGGCGGAAAAGGCCCAACAGCCTCCGCTCAAGGAGAACGAAGTCCGGGCGAAGCCCATGATTGATTTTTCTGCCTACTACGAAAAGTTGCTCAAGGATTTGGAAAACTGATTCCGTTTTCCGGCGTCTTTACAGGCTGTCCCTGAATCCCGGCCAGGCCGGGGCTCGGGGACAGCGTTTTTTCGTGGCTTCCGGCCGATTGGCCGACGAGGACCGTTTGTCATCCCGATTCCGCGAAAAGGACGGAATCCCTCGTCCGCTCCGCTTGTCTGGCCTTATGGCGGACGAGTGCGGGGGAGGAATGGCGGTTCCGCGGATGTCCTGTGATTTTGCGATTATGAATCGGCGACTTGCAAAGGCGTGGGCGGCGATTGCCGAAGGCGAAGCCGGCGGATTTTCTTTGCATCATGGACAATCGGATGCGGCTCGAATCCGAAGGACCCGCGCCATGGGGCATTCGCCGCGTCCCGCAAGCCCCCGGAAGTCCTGTGAATCAATGTCCGCCGGTTACGGCAGGCGCGCGGGGGAAACTGGCGCGCCCGATGCCTGCGGACGTGCCCCCTGCGGACATGCCGGGGCGACGGGAACCGCCGGAGCGGGACAGGCGGGGACGGCTGTTCCCGCGTCGCCCATGCGGCCGGGCTTGCCCGGTGCCCGTG
>CAYPMY010000018.1:0-24387 GCA_964412085.1 uncultured Paraprevotella sp.
CAGGATTGAAAGTCTGGTATCATTTCTTTGCCGTACATCATAACTTGTCCAAAAGTACGCATATTTTTCCATAAATCCAACGTGTTTCAGCCACAAAAAGCCATCGCCTCATGATTTGCCCGCAAAAGCGGCATGCCCCGCATGGTAAGGAAAGGATACGGGAATCGGCACGGTCGGGCAAGAAAACCACCGTTTCACTTGCCCCTGCGCCCGCCTTTCACTATCTTTGCAACCGTAAAGCAGGCTTTCGGGATGAGACACGCAAAGACGAGCAGATACATGTACGGCCTTGCCCTTGCCGGGGCTTTCCTCTGCGCTTGCCGGGACGGGGAGGGAAACCGCCGGTTGTCTTTCCGGCAACTAAGAATCGTGAAAACCGTACCGTTAGACAGCGACGGACACTCGCCGGCATGTGAAATCATTATCGAGGCTGACGAAATAAGCGACACTACGTGGGCCGCCGCACGGGACATGAACCGGACTATCGCCCTTCATCTGTTCGGAGGAACGCAACGGTCATTCGCATCGACCGCCGACTCGTTCTGCCTGGCGTATGCGGAGCAATACCGAAAAGATCTGACCGATTTGTACAGGGCGGACCGGCAAAGCGGCATCAACTCCTCATGGTACGATTACAAATGCCGGATAGCCACGGAACACAGGGACGGACTGGACGGATATTTGTGTTATCTGATTCATAAAGTGAAGTACGAGGGAGGAGCACGCGAGTACTGTGAGGAGCAATGTCTGAATTTCGACATCAAAACGGGTGAGCTGGTGAAGTTGGAGGATGTCCTGCCACACACTTCCTTAGCCTTGCTTCCCTCCCTGCTGACAGACGAACTCCTGAAAACGTATGACTGCCGCAACCGGAAAGAACTGCGAGACAAAGGCATACTCCGGCTTACCGACATTTACATCCCCCGGAACTACGAGCTGGGGAAGCACGGTGTCACTTTCATTTACAACACCGACGAGATAGCCGCTTACGAAGTAGGCACGGTCAGGCTGACCCTGCCCTACGACAGACTGGAAACCCATGCGAAACGAAAATGACAAAGATATATGGAACTGATTTTAAAATACTTCCCGAATCTTTCGGAAAAACAGGTAGAACAATTCCGCCGGCTGGACGCGCTCTATCATGACTGGAATGCAAAAATCAACGTCATCTCCAGAAAAGATATCGACAACCTGTACGAGCATCACGTGCTACATTCTCTTGGAATTGCCGAGTTCATCCGTTTCAAGCCCGGCACCGCGATTATGGACTTGGGGACGGGCGGCGGATTCCCGGGAATCCCCCTCGCCATCATGTTCCCCGACTGCAGTTTCCATCTGGTGGACGGCACGGGCAAGAAAATCAAGGTCTGCATGGAAGTGGCCCGCGAAATCGGGCTGGAGAACGCGACTTTCCGCCATTGCCGGTCGGAGGAGGAAAAGGGAAGGTTCGACTTCGTGGTGTGCCGCGCCGTCATGCCGTTGGCCGATCTGGTCAAGGCAGTCCGCAAGAACATTTCCCCCGTACAGCACAACGCCGTCCCCAACGGCCTTATCTGCCTGAAAGGCGGCATGTCGAATGACGAGACGAACCCGATGAAGCACCGCACGCTGGTTACTCCGCTGAAGGACTTCTTCACGGAAGAATATTTCGACACCAAGAATGTGGTGTACGTTTATCTTTAAAAGTACAGGAAGGATGATGGACATTAAAAGAATCACGGTAAACATGCTAGAAGAGAACTGCTACGTCGTGAGCGACGACACCCTCGAAGCCGTGGTCATCGATTGCGGTGCCCTTACCGACGAAGACTGCAAGCGTGTCACTGACTATGTGGGAGGCCGGAATTTGCAGGTGAAGCACCATCTCTGCACCCACATGCACTACGACCACTGCTTCGGGGCGACATTCATGTGGGAAACCTACCATGCCGCCCCGGAGTTCAACCGTGCGGACGAGCCTATATATAAAGGTATAGGAGCCGATATATTCGGCTCGTTGGCAAAGGTGATGAAAGACAAGTCCGTGCCAGCCGCCGCACGTTATTTGACGGAGGGAGACACCGTCCCGTTCGGGCATCATACGTTAGCCGTCCTGGAGACCCCCGGCCACACCCCGGGAGGCATCTGCCTCTACTGTGCCGAAGAGAAAGCCGTATTTGTCGGCGACACCTTGTTCCATTGCAGCATAGGGCGGACGGATTTCCCTTATGGGAACAATGAAATGCTGTGCGCGGGCATCCGCGGCAAGTTGTTCGCCCTGCCGGCAGACACCCGTGTCTATCCCGGCCACGGCCCTTGCACCGAAATCGGATTCGAGAAGACCCACAATCCGTATGTATAAACGAAAAGCTCTCTTCCGACGGAATCGGAAGAGAGTGGTACAACGCGAATACGGAACAAACGCGGCAAGACTATTGCGTATGCCAACCTGCGCCTCAAACCATCTAAAGCGCAATACCCCGACTATTCAATATGGGGGGATACAAATCGAGGGTAATGCGCGATTGCGCCTAAAACGCTTTATGTGTCCCTAATCTGCTTACATTATTCCTTTTTCGCGCAACACGCATTGCCATTTCCAGGCAGAGACCAACACGTCTTCCAACGGGGTCTCGGCTTTCCAGCCCAACACTTCGTTGGCTTTGTCCACATTGCCCCACACCTTTTCGATGTCACCGGCACGGCGTCCTACAATCCTGTAATTCAACTTCACACCGGTAGCTTTCTCAAAAGCGTTTATCAGTTCGAGCACGGAAGTACCCTTGCCTGTACCGATGTTGTAAACCTCCACCGGTTCGGTGGTCTGGCCTTCCATGATGCGCGTCATGGCGCAAACGTGCGCTTTGGCCAGATCCACCACATAAATGTAATCGCGGATGCAAGAGCCGTCCGGCGTGTCGTAATCGTCCCCGAACACGCTCAGCTCTTTACGGATACCTATGGCCGTTTGCGTCAGGTAAGGAATGAGGTTCTGAGGCACACCGTTCGGCATCTCGCCGATAAATGCCGTGGGGTGTGCACCGATCGGGTTGAAATAACGTAGCAAGATGGCCTTTATCGGTGAACCGCTCTTGATAGTGTCCGTTATGATTTCTTCGTTAATCTGTTTGGTGTTGCCGTATGGGCTTTCCGCCTTTTTGATGGGCGTTTTTTCCGTTGCGGGGAGGATGTCGGGCTGGCCGTATACAGTACATGACGAAGAGAAGATGATGCCTTTCACGTCATACTTCGGCATCAACTGCAACAGGTTAATCAGGGAAACGATATTGTTATGGTAATACAGCAACGGTTTCTGTACACTTTCACCTACGGCCTTACTTGCCGCAAAGTGAATGATGCCGCTAATCTCAGGGTGTTTCCTGAACACAGACTCGGTAGCATCGGAATCGCGCAAGTCCACTTTCTCAAAAGCCGGGCGAATGCCTGTAATCCTTTCGATACCATCCAGTACATCTTCACGCGAATTCGAGAGGTTGTCCACGATGACTACGTCATAACCTGCCTGCTGGAGTTCCACCGTCGTGTGTGAACCGATGAATCCGGTACCGCCTGTCACTAAAATTGTCTCTTTCATATCAGTAAACTTCGATTTTTGTTTTCTGTAACAATAGCAAATGTACTAAAATTAATCATACGTTGTATAATTTCCAAGTTATAAAAACCGATACGGCCTGCATTTTCTTTGCCGGCCGTATCGGTTTCGGAAAAACGCGGCGAATCACAGGCCAAGAAAAGCCTTCAACCCGTTGTCTACTCCGCTGAAACCCATAAATGCCATGGCCAATAAACCGGCAGTGACCAACGCGATGCTCATGCCCTGCATACCTTTCGGTACGGACACGAGGCTGAGCTGCTCGCGGATGCCGGCGAAAATGACCAAGGCAAGTCCGAAGCCCAGCGCAGTACTCAGGGCATACCATACGCCCATCATCAGGTTGAATTCCTTTTGGATAACCAGTATGGCCACACCGAGGACGGCACAATTGGTAGTAATCAGAGGCAGGAACACCCCTAAAGCCTGGTAGAGCGAAGGGGAAACCTTCTTCAGGATGATTTCCACCAGTTGCACCAATGCCGCAATGACCAGAATAAAAGCTATGGTCTGCAGGTAGCCGAGGTCGAACGGATTCAAAACATAATATTGCAACAAGTAAGTCACCAGAGTGGCGAGAACCAAAACGAACGCAACCGCGCCCGACATGCCTAAGGCCGTATTGACTTTCTTGGATACGCCGAGGAAGGGGCAGATGCCGAGGATTTGCGACAACACGACGTTATTGACGAATATGGCGGTAATGAAAACGATTAAATACTGATATACTGCTTCCATATTGTTCTAAGTTTACAAATTACGCTTTCTTCAGTTTGTTCACAATGGCAATCAAGTAGCCCAATACGACGAAAGCCCCAGGAGCCAAGACGAACATCAGCATGCCGTAGTCTTCCGGCCAGATTTCCAGACCGAAAATCTTGCCAGTCCCGAAAATCTCGCGCACCGCACCGAGGACGGTCAAAGCCATCGTGAACCCCAACCCCATGCCGAGCCCGTCGAAGAACGACGGCATCACGCCGTTCTTGCTAGCAAAGGCCTCGGCACGCCCAAGGATGATGCAGTTCACCACAATCAGAGGGATGAACAGGCCCAACGTGGCATACATGTCGGGAACGAACGCTTGCATACACATCTGCAAGGCGGTCACGAAGGACGCGATTACGACGATGAACGACGGGATGCGCACCATGTCGGGAATCAAGTTCTTGAGCAAGGAAATGACCACGTTGGAGCATACGAGCACGAACGTCGTCGCCAGCCCCATGGACATGCCGTTCAACGCCGAAGAGGTCGTACCCAAAGTGGGGCACATACCCAGAAGGAGTACGAATGTCGGGTTCTCTTTGATGATACCGTTCATCAACACTTTGAAATTGTTCATATTATGTCCCTCCTTTCTTTAATGGTTAGAATCATTCCCGGCACCGACGGCACTTTCCGCCCGTCCAGCCTCCACGCTGGCTCCACTCACCGCATCGCCCGTGTTTCCCTTGAACACCAGATAAGCGGCGTTCACGGCACGCAGGAAAGCCCTGCTGGTAATGGTGGATGCCGTAATGGCGTCAATCTCCCCATCGTCCTTGGATACGGCAAGTTCCTTCTCCCCCGGATTCTTCCCGATGATGTCGCCCTTGCCGCCTTTCTGGAACCACGTGTCGGCTTTCACGCCCAGTCCTGGCGTTTCTGCCGTGGCCAGAATCGTATAGCCCAGTATGTCGCCTTCCTCGTCGAAGCCGACCAGTATCTCAAGCGGGCCGCCGAAACCGTTCGTCACGGCCTTCACCGCCGTCCCTTTGTCGGTCTCGTAGAGGGTGTATCCGTCCGCCTCCACGGGTTCTTCCACTTTCAGGTCACCGGGCTGGTCTCCCAAAATCACTTTCTTGATGCCATCCTGCAAGTTTCTTGCGTTGATTTCGGCAATGGGGTCTTGTGTCACCTTATTTATATAGGCCAGACTCCCTCCCGCTATGAGGGAGATGGCGGTCAGCACCAAGACCATGTTGGTTAATGAAGACTCTAATTTTTTCATCTTTTTACGACCTCCCCGAATCTTTTAGGTTTGCAATAGGTGTTAATCAGCGGTGTAAAGGCGTTCATAATCAGGATAGCGAACGACATACCTTCAGGATATGCTCCGAAGGTACGGATGACTACAGTGAGAAAGCCTATGGCTACTCCATAAACAACCTGCCCCTTTGCCGTCATGGGCGAAGTCACGTAATCCGTCGCCATGAAGCATGCGCCCAGCATCATACCACCCGTGAGCAATACGGACACGGGAGACGCATAAACGGGTTTGTACAGATGAAGCAGTCCTGCCAGCACGAACACCGTGGCCAGAATGGAAACCGGGATATGCCACGTCACGATACGTCGCGCCAACATATAGGCCAATCCAATCAACAAGGCTAAAGCACTCACCTCGCCCAAACAACCTCCCGTCTGTCCCACAAGCATGTCGAGAGCGTCCGGCAGTCTTTGCAACACGGAAGCATCCCCACTCTTGATGGCCTCCTTCATGACAGCCAATGGGGTGGCACCCGTCTCGGCATCAAGATAAGCCGCCATTTGCCCGGGAACAGGCCACGTGGTCATCTGCACTGGGAACGAGACCAACAGGAACACACGCCCCACCAATGCAGGATTGAAAGGATTACACCCTAATCCGCCGAAAGTCATCTTGCCGATTCCGATAGCTACCAATGCTCCGACAAGGATAATCCATACCGGCAGGTTGGAAGGCAGATTAAAGCCCAGTAGCAGTCCCGTCAGGATGGCCGAACCGTCGGTTATCGTTACGCGTCCGCATTTCAATACATATTTAGTTATAGCCCACTCGAAGAACACGCAGGCGGCCACGGACACGGCCAATACGATAGCGGCTCCCAACCCGAAGAAATACAACGAGGACAGCAGAGCCGGTATGAGCGCGATGCACACTCCATACATATTTCTTTGTACACTATCCCTGCCATGCACATGGGGCGACAGCGATACAATCAATTTCTTTGCCATAATCTCTTTCTCTTTTATTTTGCATTACGAGCCCGGATGAGGCCCATTACAGTAGTCTTGCCCATACGGATATTGTCCAAAATCGGGCGTGTGGAAGGACAGGTAAACTGGCACGACCCACATTCGATACATGACGTGATGCCGTTTTCTTCCGCCAATTCCCAGTTGCGCAACGCGGAAGCCGTGGCCAGCAGGTAGGGTTCTAACCCCATCGGGCAGGCACCGATGCACTTGGCACAACGGATGCAGGGTTGCGGCTCCGCCCTGCGGGATTCCCGTTCGCTCATGAGCAAGAGGCCGGAAGAACCCTTGCATACCGGCACATCAAGGTTCATCAAAGCCTTTCCCATCATCGGGCCGCCGCCAATTACTTTCCCAGTGCTTTCTGGCAGGCCACCGCATTCCTCGATGAGCTGGTTCATCGGCGTACCGATGCGCGCCAACAGATTGGAGGGGTTTCGCACGCCCTTGCCCGTCACGGTGATGACACGTTCAAACAAAGGCTTGTTTTTCATTACCGCTTCATAGATGGCAAATGTCGTACCTACATTTTGTACCACTGCCCCTACGTTGATGGGCAATGCCGGCGGTGCCGGGACTTCACGCCCTGTGATGGCGGCAATCAGTTGCTTTTCCCCTCCTTGAGGGTATTTCACTTGCAAAGGCACGACCTCGATATGCGGATAAGCTTCCGCTTTCTCCGTCAGGAGAGCGATAGCATCCGGTTTGTTGTTCTCGATGCCGATATAACCTTTGTCCACACCTACAGCCTTCATGATTAAATCCACGCCCATCAGGATTTCGTCCGGTTTTTCCAGCATCAGCCGATGGTCGGCTGTCAGGTACGGCTCGCATTCCACAGCGTTGATGATAACGCATTCAGCTCTTGTCCCTTTTGGGGGAATCAGTTTCACATGGCAGGGAAACGTGGCACCGCCCATGCCGACAATGCCGGCCGCTTTCACCTTGTTCACGATGTCTTCGGCCGTCAACTCAGGCCGTTGGGACAACGTCACTAAATCAGGAGTCCGGTCAATCGTCTCGACCCATTCGTCTCCCTCCACGTCTACAAAAATGGCCGGTCGGCGGTAACCGCTGGCATCGACGATCGCATCTACCTTGCTCACCTTTCCAGAGACGGAGGAATGAACGGGAACGGACACGAAACCATCCGCCTCGGCCAACATCATGCCTACTTTCACCTCATCTCCTCTGGATACGACCGGTTTAGCTGGTGCGCCGATATGCTGGTAGAGCGAGAATACTGCCTGTTTGGGCAGTCTGGCCCTGCGGATGGGAGAAGTGGCGGAAAGTTTGTTTTCAGATGGATGAACTCCACCTATCTTAAACGTTTTCACGATATTCTTTTTTAATTTGACAATCCTATGAATTATGCTTCTTTCTTTTCCTCCGATGCAACAGAGGTTACAGGCTGTGCCGTGGTTGTCGTCGGCATCGGTTGCGCTACGAGTGTAGCAGCCTTCTGTGTAGCCGAAGTGGCCAGCTTTTCCACTTTCGGCTTGCGTGGTGGGAAATGGATGGCATGTATGGCTCCTTTCGGGCAAGCTTCCTCACACTTTCGGCACAACTTGCATTTTCCCGCGTCGATATAGGCCAGATTGTTGTTGAGAGTGATGGCCTCGAAAGGGCAGGTCTTCACGCACTTACCGCACCCTATGCAGGAAGCCTTGCAAACCTTGTTGGCCACGATTCCCTTGTCGCGGTTCACGCACATCACGACCATCCGGCGGTTTTTCAGTCCTTTCGGCCGGAGTTCGATGACCCTTCTCGGGCAGGTCTTCACGCAGGCGCCGCAAGCCGTGCAACGTTCTTCGTCCACCTGCGACAGCCCAGTTTCCGGGTTGATGGACAACGCCCCGAACTGGCATGCCGTCACGCAATCGCCGCCTCCCAGACATCCGAAAGCGCATGCCGTCTCACCCGTACCCGCCAACAGTTGCACGCGGCAATTGCGCACCCCATCATAATCTACCACACGCGGACGATTGGTACAAGTTCCGTTGCAACGCACAACAGCCACTTTCGGGGTACTGGCAGTAGCGGCAAGTCCCAAAATCCCAGCGACTTTCTCCATTACCAATTGTCCGCCCACGGGGCATAGCTTTCCTTCGAGCGAGCCACCGTCTGCCGCTTTCACGCAAGCTGCGGCGAATCCGGAACACCCCGGATAACCGCATCCACCGCAATTGGCTTGCGGCAGGACTTCGGCCACCCTCCCGATACGTTCATCCTCCACGACAGCAAACTTTTTGGATGCCGCGTACAACATGATGGATGCCGCCAGCCCTACGACTCCCAGAATGATTACCGCAATCAAAATCACGTTCATAACAATGTTTACTTTATATGTTTAATGGTAAATGAAAATTTTCTTGTCAACCTGTTTTTGTAGAGGTAGAGCACACCGTAATAAACAGCCAGGCTAACCAATGCCATCAAGGCTGCCAACGGCTCATCGACCGTGACTTGCAAAGCAACAAGCAAAACGACCATCAATAGCAACAACGGTGCGCCATAAGCCCAAAACACGGCTGTCAGTCCCATTTCCATACTTCCAGTCAAGAGTACTTCCTCTCCTGCCCGATAAGAAAAGGCTTCAGGGCTGACGATATCGACAAGTTTTTCCTTGCTCTCCGACGAATTGCACATTTTACTGGCTTCACAGGAAGAACACGCAGACGCTTGGGTTATCTGCACACAGATATGTTTTCCTTTCACGCTTTTCACGACACCTTGGTGTATGATCATTTGAGCCATTTTGTAAACTCAATATTGCAAATCATCGCAAATGTAGCATTAATTTAGTAACTAATTGTAGGTGTTTAAATAGAAATTTCTCTGCATTTGTTTTTTTTAACCTATCAGACTTTTCATGCTATTCACTACTTCTCATATCCGGGATTCTGGAATAGACGCGGATTCAAAAAACAATTCCTTGATTAAAATGGGGAACACCCTGGTGTAGCCTGACACCCGTGAATAAAAAAGCAACCCACAGGTTGCCTTCTGTACGCCCTCAGGGGCTCGAACCCTGGACCCATTGATTAAGAGTCAATTGCTCTACCAACTGAGCTAAGGGCGCATCATCTTTTATTTCGTGGGTGCAAAGGTAGGACTTTTTATTTAACCCTCCAAACTTTCTTCCTTCTTTTTCTTGATTTTTTCTAATTCGCAAATTCCGGAAGGAACATGGTGTTTCAATACTTCCAGCTCAAAGTCCTTTCCTGCGACAATCCCCACGGAACGGAGAAAGGTATCGACCGTTTTTCGTGCCAATTCCGGATGATTATTCTCTTCACTGATATGGCACAGCCATACATGCCGGAGCTTGTCCGTGATATGCTCCGCCAACAGTTTCGCCGCATCCTTATTGCTCAAATGTCCGTAATCACCGCTGATCCGTCCTTTCAGACAAGTCGGATACGGCCCCGTCATCAACATGTCTTCGTCATGATTGGCCTCCAGCACCAAATAATTCGCCTTGGCTATGTAGATGCCAAATTGCTCTGTCACATGCCCGGCATCCGTAATGAGGCAAAAGTTGACCTCCCCGTATTGCACACTATAGCCCACATTGTCCGTACTGTCATGAGGCACATCGAAAGGCATAATCTCAAAATGATCCAGCCTCAAGACCTGCCCTTTCTGCAAGAAACGTATGTTTTCTGCTTTCAATTTCGGATTAACACGATAATTACGCTTGATTCCGTCGTGCACAAGTTCGGTGGCATAGACCGGGAGTCCATACTCGTCCGCCAAGCTCCCGACAGCTTTGATGTGGTCTGTATGGTCATGCGTGACCAACACTGCCTTTATCTGTTTCAAGGAAAGCCCGTAAGTATGAAAATGTCTTTTCAGTGTTCGTATCCCAATTCCGGCATCAATCAATATCCCATAATTTTCCGAAAAGAGGCAGTAGCTGTTCCCACTACTGCCACTCCCCAGACAAATAAATTTCAGCATGTCCGTATTTTTTTGTTCATGCAAATATATGGAAATATGAAAGAACGGGCAAATATTTCTTTCCTGCCCTTCTGCCTTACCAGTTCAATTTGATGAACTTAGTTTCTCCCGGAAGGAATTCAGCTTCACCCTTTCCATTGACAGGCTTTCCAGTCACGTCGCAGACCGTGACCTTCCTTATCTTCACATAATCGGAAGCGACAGCAAACGTTGCCGGCTGGCCGGCCGTTTCACGTAAATGCAACATCACGGCACGTTCTCCCTCCACAGGAACCATGTTGACCAGCAAGAGGTTATCTGGACGAAGCGTAAGGAAAGTCCCACAATAGGGCGCGGCCTTGCCCTCACGCTCTCCGGCCTGAAGTACCCGGGTCAGGAAAGGAATCCTGTTTCCCCATGCGAAGCGCGTGGCAAATTCGGATGCCGTGTCTGCTGACGAAGTAATGAAATAGCTCCACTGCAGACCTCCTGTCTGGTCTGCGTTAAAATTGGTCGTCCAATAATTGTTCATCGGCCACGAATACATGTTAGTGGTCTGGGGCAGGGCTCCAGCCCGATAACGTCCGGTATTGATGTCACCGAATTGCATCAGGGGAATTTCAGGGCTTCCCATTACAATCTGAAATTCCGAACTGCGGGCCGCCGCAAAATTCTGCACTGTGTACCAATCGTTCGACGAACCGGGAATCTGGTCTACCCCGGCTTCGATGTCCCCGCCGGGCACGTCCAGAAAGACTCGTCCGCCCTCTACCTGATACGGGAAAGACACATACACGGCTTCAGGATTTGTCTCTGCTTTTTTACGCAGACTGTAAACCACTTCTATCTTTTTCTCCACCTTATATATATGGTACTCCACCGTCAGGTTATCATACCCTACCCCGGCTGCCGTTTCTCCTTTGAAACGGTAAGTGTCCCATATATCCCCTTCCTCGTAAGCCTCGAAACGCATTTTCTCGGGATGCCTGCGCGTGAAGCGCGGGTACGTATGCCGCTCCAACGCGCCACGGTCGTCTATCGTCTCATAAATGAATTCTCCCAACTCCCATTCCGCGTTCTCCGTCAACAACTGTCGTTTCAGGTCTTTATCGTAAAGCCTGGAGATGGTACCCCGCCGCAGGTTGAAATCAAGGACATACCACTCATTTTCCACATGAATGTCGGACAAATTCCCTGCGGACGCTTTGGACGGTCGCGGCTTGTCTTTCACGTCTATGCGATACCGTGCGAAGCCCAAAGCCGGCACGTCCCTGACGTAAATATACCAATACGTCCCGTCCGAACGGCTCTCGCCGGCCTGGGCAGGAATGCTGCGCCCGGACGCATCCGTAATTTCAAAAACCTTGTCGCGCGGCAAAAGCTGATGGTCGACATACAGCTTGGCTACTCCGCTGCGGCTCCAGTTCAATGTATTGAACACCGCCATGGAAGGTACATCCGTCTTCGGGACGAAAGACTGCAGCAGTCCCATCACTGTCTCACCCAGCAATCCCGCATGCCGGTAAGCCTCCCATGCATACGACTGTTTCAGCGAACGTTGCTCCCATGTATCCCGACCGAACGGGTCGCGCACGCTCTCGCAATACCCGAACGTATGCTCGCCGTAGAAAAGCAGGGCTTCGTTCATGTCGTCTACCGTCCCCATTACCCCTTGCGGCAACTTGGCACCGGCCAGCCTCGCCAAGGCCAACCCACCTTGCCCGGCAATCGCATGGGAATGGGTGACACGGGAAACAGCCGCTTCGCGTGTTCCCGAAGCAAAGCCATCAGTCCACCAGTCCGGCCAAGCTCCCCGAATGGCAGGTATCTGCCCGGCATAATCCCGTTCCACGGCCTTGATAAAGTCTGTAGCGACTGCCGAACGCAGCTTAGGCCATTCGTACTTTTCATTCCAGCGTTTCACCATCTCGCAACTCCGGGTAGAAGGAGGAGCATTGTCGGTCAGGTACCCGGAATGCTGAATGGCGCAGATGTCATACGGGTATCCCTTGGCTTCCAGTTGCCCCAGATAATCCAACACGCATTGCTCGAACTTCGCGAAGTCCTCCGGGTCATGTACGCCCCAAAAATTCCCCTGATGGTAATGTTCCGCACGGTAAGCCAAGATTTTCTTCCCCGATGGCGACTCCCACCAAAACACCGTGGGCTTGTCGAAGCATATCAAGGCCCGATGCCCGTGCGTCCCCATATTCAAGTACTTCACTCCCGCGTCGGCAAAATATTCACTGAAGCACCAGGCTATTCCGTTCACATCATCTTGCACGGCCAACTCCGCCCGTAATCCTTCGTCCCGGAACGACTTCAACGGTGCCAAGGATGCCGCCAAGGCCTGTTCGTCCGGCAACTCGTCGAAATTCAGGTACATGGTTCCCAACTCGATACGCCCTTCCTTCACCCTGCGTTTCAAACGCTCGACCTGTGAAGCCGGACGGTTTTTCAAATATTCCCTCACGGGCCAAGCCACCTCGCAAGTCCATCGGAACCGCGCGGCATCCGGGTAATGATCCGTGGCGTCGCAATAATCCAATGCATAATCTATGTAACGCAAATGTTCTGCCAGAATCTCCGTTTGCGAACGGGTATAACCGATGTCCGTATGTGTATGCTGTACCAGGTTCATCCGCCAATGCCGGGCCGCCGGCACTTTTATTTCGTCTGAAAGGGACACCTGTCCGGCACGTAAAGACAACGGCAACTTACGGTCTACGCCGGCATCGGGAATGTCAAACACGAAATGGTTCTCTCCTTCTTGCAAGCGGACATGCCGGATCTGCCTGTCCAACGACAATTCCGCCTCCACGGCCTGCCCCTCATACCCTACCGTCACAGCCACCCGACGAACCGGGCCTGAAGAAGATTTATACACAGCCGGATACAGCTTCGTCCGAAGCTCCGGAGGCGCAGCGGGGCGAACCGGATGAAGAACCGTCCCCCAAAAGGACATCACCAAAAACAAATCCTGTAACCTCATAGCGTTCTTATTGTGGTTGAATGGTTAGTACTCTTTAAAATGTTTTTCCTTTTCATCGGCCATTGCCGGGAAAAAGACATATATTTGCGTCGTGAAAATACGAAATCAAACGATGAGGCCAAACGGTTCTCTACCGAAAGACGTAAAAACATTAAAAAATGGCGAAAAGGGAAAGATGGCCTCTGGTTTTATGCCTGCTTACAGGATTAGGAGCGGCCGAATGTACCAGCGAAGAAGAGGAACAAGCGAATAGCCGGGCTAAGGAATTTGCGGAAGATTATTTCAATCTTCGTTTCGACGAAGCATACGGGAATTGTACTGAGGATTCCCGCAAATGGATGGCTTTCCGCGCGTCGAACATCACCGAACGCGACCTCGAAGCCGTGCGGTCTGCCCCGGAAGAAGCGTACGTAAGTTCAACGGAATGCCGACAAATCAATGACAGCACGGCACTTGTGCGTTGCACCGTCTGCCAGGCGCTTGCCGCCGACTCGCTGGAACAGGAAAAAGGGCGCATCGTCCCCGAGGCCGCATATCTCATCCCCTTACGGAAGAAAGGTCGCCGGTGGCTTGTCAGAATGGAAGGCCCACTGCAAAATGCAAGGTGAAATCCCGTTTAAAGTCCGGATGAATAATCGGGTAATGGTGCCTGGCATCATCATACGCCGGATGAACGGCTTTCATGCCCCCGTCCAAGCGTAAGATGAAATAATCGAAGTTCAAGCGGAACCCCAACCCGTAGGACACGGCTATCTCCCGCCAGAAGCTCCCCATGCGGAACTGTCCGCCGGGTTGCTCGGCATAGTCGCGAATAGTCCAGATATTGCCGGCATCCACAAAGAATGCCCCATGCAATTTCCAAAACAAATAGGTGCGGTATTCCGCATTCATATCCAGCTTGACATCACCGGTCTGATTGATAAAGTCGATACGCCCATCTCCCCCCGTGAAGCGCCCGGGTCCCAATTCCCTGACAGACCACCCCCGTACGCTGTTGGCTCCTCCGCTGAAATACCGTTTTTCGTAAGGCAGGATGGTGGAGTTCCCGTAAGGATAGGCCACCCCTATGCCGAAATGCAAGGCCAGCGAGTTGCGGTCGTCGAAACGGAAACTCTTGCTGACATCGAAATCTCCTTTCAGATACTGCGCATACGCTATATTGAACAACGTGTATTGCCCTTGGTCGTCCCGGCCGGCCCCGAAGAGATTGGACAAACCGTATGGCACATTGCCGGCCGACTCCACATTAAGACGGATGCCCAAGGCATTGCTACCGTAATCCGCGATATTCATCGCATTGCGTTGCGAATTATAGGTAAGGCTATAGCCCAGCCTCATGATGAAAAGATTCTCATAGTTATAACGCAGGATAGCATTCCGGTCGGTCTCGTCTTCCAGATAATCCTTGCGGAACGTCTCGGAAATCCAAGGCATGAACACGTAGTTCAAGTCTATCAGGTCGATGCGGTGGCGGAGCAGGCCGTTCGGGCTTTGCCAACGGTAACGAAGAGCCGAAGCCAGAACACGTCGGTGGAACTCCGGACGGTTTTGGGAATCATACAGTAATGAAACCTCCGAAGTGGCACGCATCAGCCCGCGATTCCGGCCATTGAAGTGGAACAACCTGAAATTCGGGAAGGTCAGACCGGCTTCCACACTGATTTCCATATAATTCTGGTCACTGTACCCTTCCAGGCCGGTAATGGCTTCAAACGCCCCGCGCAGTTTCAGGGACAGCAGTTCCGATCCCCGGAACAAGTTCCGGTTTTGGTAAGTCAGAAGCAAGGCCGCCCCCAAATCGCCTGCCGAGTTGGTGCCTTCCAGTTCCGCCCCCAGCGAGCGCCGTTTATTCTCGTGCACGGTCACGAATCCGTCCAGCATGTTCGGCAAAGAATCGTTTTCCGTCATCTTGATGTTGGAAAACATCACGGCACCCAACTGCCCGAAGTTGCTGTAAGTCCGCTGCACGTCGCGTTCCCTGTACAGATGTCCCGGCTCTATCGCATTGTTATTGGTAAAGACAGAAGGCCGGAAGGCCAGTTTGCGCTTGTAATAAATGGGGAAGCCCCGATAGGCCATGCTGTCCAGCCGGGAAGTGTCGCGCCTCGCATCGAAAGCCATCGCGTCGCCGGAAAAGGAGACAGAGTGGATTTTATAACGCCGGTGGAGTTCCGGCTCGCTTTCCGCCGATGCCCGGTATAAAGGTATCACCACGTCCAGATCCACCTCCTGGTTCCCCGCGCACGTATCCGCTTCGAACCGGACATATTCCTTGTTGAATTTATAATATCCGCTGTTCTGCAAGAGGCTGCTGATGCGGCCGCGTTCCCCGTCCAGCACGTTCAAGTCGAAAGGCATTCCGGGCTGCAAGGACGACAATGGGGCTTGTTCGCGGACGATACGCTCCACCACGGAATCCCCTATGAGGTAGCGGATGTTCCTCACCCGGTAGCGTTCCCCCGGGACAATCTCGTATGTCAGCCTCACTTTCTTCCCTTTCACCGCACGTTTCTGGTTCACCCGGGCATGAAGATATCCTAAATTGTTCACAGCCACCGACATGTTCTCGCCCGAACGGTTAGCCTGCACCGTGTCGAAAACCACCGGCTCCTCTCCTATCCGCTGCAAGAAACGGTTGATTCGCCTGGTCGTGTCCCGTCCGGACAGGGCATACGGCCCCATAGGGACTTTCAGCAGACTGAACCACTTGGAATTAGGGTGCTGACGGATATACCCTTTCAACAAGGTTACATCGAGCGATTTGTCCGTCGACTTCACAGAAACGTTTTCCAGCATGTATCCGCCTTCGGGTATGAACTTCGTAGCCGAGCAAGCGCCCAGCAAAGCCATGACGATTCCCCACGCTATGCCGTATGAAAGTTTACGCATAAGTGACATTCGAGATGCAAAGATAGTGCAAGACGTGCGTAAAGACAAATGGAAAAGGAGTTTTCTGTTTCGGCCTTACCGGGCTTCGGCACGT
The DNA here is from genome assembly GCA_964412085.1 of uncultured Paraprevotella sp. Classification (GTDB taxonomy): domain Bacteria; phylum Bacteroidota; class Bacteroidia; order Bacteroidales; family Bacteroidaceae; genus Paraprevotella. The sequence continues at coordinate 16,510 of CAYPMY010000018.1, forward strand.
CTTCAGGACACTTTCGGCTTCGGTTTGCTTTGCCGGTTCGGAAATAACTTTTTAGATTTGCAATATAAAATTGGGACCGGAATGATCAGCAAAAGCAAAATCAGGCTCGTCCGCTCTCTCGGACAGAATAGGACACGCAAGGAGCGGCGACTCTTCGTCGCCGAAGGACATAAACTGGTAGACGACCTTCTGCCGGCTTTCGACTGCGACTTTCTCGCGGCACGGAGGGAATGGCTGGATACGCGGCAGGAAGCCGTGGAAAAGCTCGCCCGTATGGGATGTGAAATCCAAGAAGTCTCGGCCGGGGAGCTTCAAAAGGCCAGCCTGCAGAAGAACCCGCAGGATGTGCTGGCCGTATTCCGTCAACGCCCGGACGAAGGAGTGCCGGAACATGTCCTGAAAGAGCGGCTATGCCTCGGGCTCGACGGCGTGCAGGATCCGGGCAATCTGGGTACGATTGTCCGCATAGCCGACTGGTTCGGCATCGAACACGTGTTCTGCTCTCCCGACACGGCCGACCTTTATAATCCCAAGACCGTACAGGCCACCATGGGAGCCATGGCCCGTGTCCGCGTGCACCGCCTTTCGCTGGCGGATTTGTTGCGGACGGCCGATGCCGGCACACCGGTCTACGGGACGTTCCTCGACGGGGATGACTTGTACGGCACGGAGCTGAGTCCCAACGGACTGATTGTCATGGGGAACGAAGGCAAGGGCATCAGCCGGGACATCGCGTCGCTCGTCAGCCGGAAACTGTACATCCCCAACTATCCTCCCGGACGAGACACGTCGGAAAGCCTGAACGTGGCCGTGGCCACAGCCGTCGTATGCGCTGAATTCAGAAGACGGGCCTCCATCGGACGACAGGGGTAAGAAGTCCGCACCGCCCGGCAATCCGCCGGCGCTCCAAAGCCGCAGGATGCCCGGACGCGCACCCGCTTCCGCTTTCCGCGACAAGGAATCCATACTGTCTCCGTGTCGCGGGACGACATCGGGAGGCAATGGCAAGCCGGTGCCTCCTTTCCATGCCACGGCTGGCTTCTCTCCCTCCAAGACATAATGGAATCGACAAAAACCTCCCTCTTCGGCCGCCATTACCGGCATGGCCGCAGGACGCCCCGACGGCCAGTACGCTTTTATGGAAAACGGCATGTTCCAAGACCGCTTGTCCCCTCATCGCTTCAACGGCCTCTTCGTCCGGTCCTCGCAGCCCTCGGCTTACGAATCACATGATAGGGCTTTTCCTTCACCACATGGATGGAACGTTCCACCGGCCTGCTCTCCCTCAGTTCCGTCGGGGAAAGGCGACGGGCGACCGTATCCGCCGGCCTCGCCCGCGACGCCGAGTCCTTCGATGATACGCTCATACTGTCCGGCTCTGCGGCGACAGCCGCCGTGTCTGCGGCCACCGGCTGAAGATGGAAACGGACTAACATGATGTCGCGAAGTAACAGCAGGCGAGGTTCCTTGTCTTCGTCCGAAGGCCTATAATACACGAATCCGCCTATTTCCCGAATCGCATGGGCCGTATCTCCCCCCAGACGAAGCCGCATCAGGTTGTCGGAATAAATCCTCTGCGCGACGCCCGCCGTGGAATCATTGTCGTATGTCACATAGAATCCGGCGTATGCTTCGTTCTGCCGCCCGCGGGATATATGGCGGGCCTCGAAGCGCCAGAGCAAGGCATCCCCCTTGTGGAAGGTCGTGTCGGCTGTCATGGTAAACAGCAAACGGTCGTCCGCGAAACGCGGCTTCAGGATTCTGAACGCACGCTCCCGCCAAATGTCGGCCGTATCTCCCTGCGCGTCCAAATGGGCGAATACGCCGTCTTCCCCGGCAAGGGCACCCGCCGCCGGGACGTGCGTGCTGTAACGCTCCTGCAACCTTTTATAAATGTCATTCAGGTAAGTGGCATGCGACGCATACCAGACCATCGTGGAATCGAATTCTGCCTCGCTCACGCCATGCTTCTCGAACACGGCCTGCACGTAACTGTAACGCTTAAAGTTCGTGCTGTCCCCTCCGGCCTCCGCCATGGCCTGTGCGACATGGTAGTCATAAAGCAAGTCTTCCAGTTCCGCAGGCTGGATCAGATCGGACGGCACGCCGTGCTTGCATGCCGGGAACAAGAAGACGGCCGCCACGATGCCGAACACTTTACGCAACGACTTTGACATGAAAAGGCCGGAAGTTTACCGGGAAACGCGTTTATGATAGAAAATCAGCAAGGCTATTATGCCACAGCTGATGGCCGCGTCCGCGAAGTTGAATATCGGACTGAAAAAGACGAAATGCTCCCCTCCTACCCATGGCATCCATTCCGGCCAATAAGTGTCGATGATGGGGAAATAGAACATGTCCACCACACGGCCGTGGAACACGCTTTCATACCCCGTCCCGAACGGCACGAAACGAGCCGTCGACGGTGCGGGGGGATTGTCGAACACCAATCCGTAGAACACGCAGTCTATGATGTTCCCCGCCGCCCCGGCCAGGACCAAGGACAAGCAGGCCACAAAGCCCGCCGGCGCGCCTTTGCGTGTCGCCCTGTAAAGGAGATACGCAATGACGGCCACGGCTACGATGCGAAAGGAAGTCAGGAAAAGCTTGTCGAAGAATTCCCACCCGAACGCCATGCCGGGATTCTCCGTGAAGAGGATGTAGAACCAATCGGTCACGCGAATGCTCTCGTGCAGATACATGTGGGTCTTGACCGCTATCTTGATCCATTGGTCCGCGACGAGCACCAGAAAGACGATGAGCAAGGCCAAACGGCCCCGGGTGAGCCATCCCCCTCCGCTTCTCCTTCCTGCTTCCATCACTTCTTCATGTTTTTAGCCTCTATGCTCAACGTCGCGTGGGGGACCAGGCGCAACCGTTCCTTGGGAATCAGTTTCCCGGTCACGCGGCAAATCCCGTAAGTCTTGTTCTCGATGCGTATCAGGGCCGCCTCAAGCCCCTTGATGAACTTCTGCTGGCGCGATGCCAACAGGGAGAGTTCCTCCTTGGTCTGCGTGTTGGCGCCTTCTTCCAACGCCTTGTAGGTAGGCGAGGTGTCGTCCACTCCGTTGTTGTCCGTGTTCATCAACGTCCCCATCAAGGTCTCGTATTCCTCGCGCGCCACTGCCAGCTTGCCCAGAATCAGTTCCTTGAACTCGGCCAGTTCCCCGTCGCTATAACGTGTTTTCTCTGTCATAATATTTTTGTTTTAGGGTTAATAATATCCATTCACTCTCTGTCTATCCTTACCTCCACGGAGTAATCGCCGAAGCTCACAGCCGTGCCCCCTTCCGCCTTGTCCGCCACGGTGAGCGAATCGGCCAGGACCTGGCTGCGGATGTAGTCCCCGTATTCCGCCACGGCCTTGTCCGTTTGTTCGGAACGGGAAAGCGTCACGCGGATGCGGTCGGTAATCTCGAAGCCCTTTTCCTTGCGCAGGTTCTGTATGCGCTTCACTATTTCGCGGGCCGTCCCCTCCACGCGGAGCGCATCCGTCACGGTGATGTCGAGTGCCACCGTCAGGCGGCCTTCGTTTGCCACCGTCCAGCCGGGGATGTCCTCGCAGAAAATCTCCACGTCGGCGGTTTCGACGACGGCCTGCCCGCCGCCCTCCAGGGCCACGCCGAGCGAGCCTTCGCGTTCCAGCTCGGCTATCTGTCCCTGCGTCAGGCCTTCCACGGCGGCGGCCACGCTCTTCATCTGCTTGCCGTACTTCCTGCCCATCGCACGGAAGTTGCACTTCACTTTCTTCACTAACAGGCCCTCGCCTTCCACGAACCGCAGTTCCTTGACGTTCACTTCGTTCAGTATCAACTGCTTCACGGCTTCTATGCTCTCACGGAGTCCCGCGTCGCCCGCCGGTATGGAAATGCACTGCAACGGCTGGCGCACGATAATCCGCTCCTTCTTGCGCAGGGACAGGACCATGGACGTAATCCGCTGCGCCAAATCCATACGGTACTCCAGCACCTTGTCCACCTTCGTTTCATCGCAAACCGGGAAAGCGGCCAGATGCACGCTCTCCGCTTCCGCGCGGCCTGTCGCGGCCGTCAGGTCACGGTACAGGCGATCGGCGTAAAACGGAGCGATGGGCGCCATCAGCTTGGCCACGGTCTCCAAGCAAGCGTACAACGCCTGGTAAGCCGAAACCTTGTCCGCGCTCATCGCACTGCCCCAAAAGCGTTTGCGGCTCAGGCGGACGAACCAGTTGCTCACGTTGTCCACCACGAAGTCCTGAATCAGGCGCCCGGCCCTCGTCGGTTCGTAATCCTCGTAGCAAGCGTCCACGTCCTTCACTAACGTGTTCAGCTCCGACAAGATCCAGCGGTCTATTTCCGGGCGTTCACGCGCGGGCACGTCGGCCTCGGCATAATGCCAGCCGTCCACGTTGGCGTACATCGTCAGGAAAGAATATGTCTGGAACAGCTTGCCGAAGAAAGTGCGGCCGGCTTCCTGTACGCCGGCTTCGTCGAACTTCAGGTTGTCCCACGGCGAAGAATTGGTAATCATATACCACCGCACGGCATCCGCACCGTATCGCCCTATCGCGTCGAACGGGTCTGCGGCGTTGCCCAGGCGCTTGGACATCTTGTTCCCGTCCTTGTCAAGCACAAGCCCGTTGGATATCACCGCCTTGTAAGCCACGCTGTCGAACACCATCGTGGAGATGGCATGCAACGTGAAGAACCAGCCGCGCGTCTGGTCCACACCCTCCGCGATGAAATCGGCCGGATAAACCTTACGGCCGTCCAGCTCCGCCTTATGCTCGAACGGATAATGAATCTGGGCAAAAGGCATGGCCCCGGAATCGAACCACACGTCGACAAGGTCGGCCTCCCGCTTCATCGGCTTGCCGGAGGGGCTCGCCAGCACTATCCCGTCCACGAACGGGCGGTGCAGGTCTATCTTTCCGTAATTGTCCCCGCTGTAATCGCCCGGGACGAAACCGCGGTCTTTCAGCGGGTTGGAAGCCATCAGCCCGGCCTCCACTGCCTTCTCGGCTTCGGCATACAGCTCCTCCACGGAACCTATGCAGGCCTCCTCGCCGTCTTCCGAACGCCAGATGGGCAACGGCGTGCCCCAAAAGCGGCTACGGCTCAAGTTCCAGTCGTTCAGGTTCTCCAGCCACTTCCCGAAGCGCCCGGTCCCGGTCGATGCCGGCTTCCAGTTGATGCCACGGTTCAGTTCCATCATGCGCTCCTTGGCGGCCGTGCTGCGGATGAACCAGCTGTCGAGCGGATAATACAGGACGGGCTTGTCCGTCCGCCAGCAATGCGGGTAGTTGTGCACATGCTTCTCTATCTTGAACGCCATCCCGCGCCGCTTCAGCTCCATACAGAGCGCCACGTCGAGGCTCTCGTCCTTGCCGGTATTCCCCGGGTCGTAGGCGTCCTTCACGAACCGGCCTTCCCACTTCCCGTATTCGTCCGCACGGACGCGACGCTTCACGAAGTCCCCGTCCAAGTCGTCCAGCAGGTAAAACTTGCCGGTCAAGTCCACCATCGGGCGGGATTCCCCCTTGCGGTCGACCAGCTGCATGGGAGGAACGCCGGCGGCCTTGGCCACCTGCGCGTCGTCCACGCCGAAAGTCGGGGCGATATGCACGATGCCCGTGCCGTCTTCCGTCGTCACGTAATCTCCGGGGATGACACGGAAAGCCCCCTCCCCGGGGTTCACCCAAGGGAACAACTGCCCGTAGGTCATGCCGACCAGCTCCGTCCCGCGGTATTCGCCCACTATCCGGTAAGGCACCGCCTTGCCGCCCGGCCTGTAACCGTCCAGCGGCATGCTCTCGCCCTCCGGCCTCAGATAAGCCCCCAGGCGCGCCTTGGCCAGCACCGCCGTCACGGGCTCGCCGCTGTACATATTATAAGTGCGCACGCACACGTACTCTATCTTCGGCCCCACGCACAGTGCCGTGTTGGACGGGAGCGTCCAGGGCGTGGTAGTCCACGCCAGGAAACAAGGCGTGCCCCACCCCGTCATCTCGGGGCGCGGGTCGAGCATTCGGAACTGCGCCGTCACCGTCGTGTCCTTCACGTCGCGGTAACAGCCGGGCTGGTTCAGCTCATGCGAGCTCAGCCCCGTGCCGGCCGCGGGCGAATAAGGCTGTATCGTATATCCCTTGTACAGCAGGCCTTTCCTGTAGAGCTGCCGCAACAGCCACCAAAGCGTTTCGATATACTTGTTGTCGCAAGTGACATACGGGTGTTCCATGTCCGCCCAATAGCCCATCCTATGGCTCAGGTCGGCCCATTCCTCCGTATATTTCATCACGTCCGCGCGGCACCTGCGGTTGTATTCCTCGATGGAAATCGTCTTGCCTATGTCTTCTTTCGTGATGCCCAGCTCCTTTTCCACGCCCAGTTCCACGGGAAGCCCGTGGGTGTCCCACCCGGCCCTGCGCTCCACCAAGAAGCCTTTCATGGTCTTGAAGCGGCAGAACGTGTCCTTGATGGAACGTGCCAGGACATGGTGGATGCCCGGATGCCCGTTGGCCGAGGGAGGGCCCTCGAAGAAGATGAACGACGGACGGCCTTCGCGTCCTGTCACGCTCTTGTGGAACACGTCGGCGTCGTCCCACGTCTTCAGGATCTCCTTGTTCACGCCGGGGAGGTCAAGCCGTGCGCGTTCTGCGAATTGGTTTGCCATATATCTGTCTGCTTCCGCGTTGCTTTGAAATTTCGGCAAAAATACGATTTCTTTTTCAGAACAGGAAGAATTGCGATGAAAAACTGTCCCGGCCTCGGACTCCTCATCCCGGGAAACCGTTCGCCGCAGAATGGGAAACCAATCTCAAGCGAACGTTTTTCCGCTTTCAGCAGAAAAACCGGCCGCCTCCACGCTCCTGTGCGACAAGGCGTTACAAGAGCCGCGCATCACGCGGGTCTGGCATGGCCCCGGACATCGCCGTCTCCGCCGTCGACCGGCTTGACGTCAACGACGGGCTCCTTGCCAAAGGAGCGCCGTGCGGCGACGGAATGCAACGAGCCGGCCATGAAGTCGCCGGAACGGACGGTGTCCGGAATGACAGGCCTGTGCGATTTTCTCCAATCAGTCCCGATCGACGCCCCCTTTCCGGGCAAGACCTTGCCGGCCATGCCCGCGGGCGGGACTCCCATGCTGTCCTTGGTCCCGTGACGGGACGTGCGCCGTCCGTGAAGAGGTTCCCGGGCTGTTCCCGTCCGACATGCCTGTCGCCCGTTTCTGGACAAATGAAAGGGAAAAACGGGGAACGGGTATCAAAAGGAAAGCAAAACGGCGATTCTCGCACGGTCAAAAGTGCATGGGAAAAACGCTTCTGTGGCGGATTCCAGCCGATTCGTTCACGTTTTTTAAGGGTGGAGGCTTGCTTTTTCACTTCCTTGAAGCAAAATTAAGAATCAATCCCAGCCGATTCGTTTTTCATCCGGCTGAAAAAACACTTTTTTTCTCCGCATATTCCGACGCGGAACGGCGCACGCCGTCGCGCAGACGGGTTGAAGGCGACGTGAAAAAGTGTGCCGGATGCCCTTTCGAACTCTAACCGGCGGCTTCCGGAGGGCAAAGGACGGGTATCAAAATGTCACGGGAATGCCCCGTTTCGTTGACGCGGGCCTTTCGCCCGTGCGCATTCCGTAATGTCCAGGCAGCCGGAACGTAAGCGGGAAAGGACAAACGGTTGACACGACGGCTTCCCCGTGCCGTGCGAGAATCGCGTATTTCCGTCCGCGCCCCACTTCGCATCCAAATGGCGCAATCCTGCGCGGGAGGATTTGACAATCTGACAAACTGGACGGGAGAGCAGCTGATGTTTCCTCTGCATTGTCGAAAATCGCGGCATCATATTCGGGGAGCAACCCTACAAACAAATCCTTCAGCGGGCGCGTCAAACTACGG